>JASLBZ010000035.1 GCA_030146285.1 Neisseriaceae bacterium
ACCTTCCAAACACTGCCAATTTCCCAACTTCTGGCTTGGTAGTCATTGAGAATGAGTTTTTGATAGTCTGCGGGCTCTGTTTGAATATTGGCATCTTCACGCCATGCTTTAACCTGTAATCGTTGCCTTTCATTCTCTTGATCTGCGCTCAAAATATCCACTACTTGAATCTGCCATGTTTGCTTTTTTTGCGCCTGAATCGGTACTTGATTGGATATGGCTACATCAATTCGATACAGGGCATACAGCATGCCTAAGCACAACCATGCCCCTTTTAAGAAAACATCTTTTCCCAACGCTCCCCACGACAAACTAAACAGCACAAGTAAAGTTGTAAGATAACCACCATAACCACCGTCTAGCCTTGGCAAATAAAAAGCCAATACCATACCAACAATCAAAAAGGGAAGCTGTGGAAAAGAGTACATCTTAAGCCTGTTTTGATACACCTAAAAAAATAAGGCAAAACAAGGCTCGTTTAGTTTCAATTTACTTCCCACCAAACAATACAGGCTGCCTTAAATAAGGCAGCCTGTATTGTTTTTTAACACTTAGTTATTAATACCATCTCGTATGGCACTGACGGCCTCTTGCAAAGTATCTACCGCCACAATATTCAAACCTGGGAAATCTTTCTTATTTTTGGGTGCATTTGCCTTCGGAACAATGGCATAGCTAAAGCCCAGCTTTTCCGCTTCTTTTAATCGCTCTTGCCCACGTGTTACAGGACGCACTTCACCAGACAAGCCCACCTCACCAAACGCCACCATTTTCTCAGGCAAAGGTCGATTTTTATGACTGGATACCATGGCCAAAATAATGGCCAAATCAGCAGCTGGCTCCGTAATTTTCACGCCACCGACTGCGTTCAAAAACACATCTTGATCAAAACAAGCAATGCCCGCGTGACGATTCAAAATGGCCAATAACATAGACAACCGATTTTGCTCCAAACCCACAGTTAACCGTTTGGGTGTAAAACCATGTGCGTCATCCACCAAAGCTTGGATTTCCACTAAGATAGGACGACTACCCTCTTGCGTGACCAAAACACATGAACCTGGCGTATCGTCGCGATAAGATGATAAGAAAATAGCAGATGGATTCGAAACACCACGCAAACCTTTTTCAGTCATGGCAAAAACGCCTAACTCATTGGCAGCGCCAAAACGGTTTTTAATGGCACGAATCATTCGATAATTGGAATGGGTATCCCCTTCAAAATACAAAACGGTATCCACCATGTGCTCTAAAACACGAGGTCCAGCAATGGCACCATCTTTGGTAACATGCCCAACAAGCACAATACTAATGCCTGTTTGCTTCGCAATTCGAGTAAGTTGCGCTGCGCACTCTCGCACTTGCGAAACAGAACCAGGCGCTGAAGTTACTTGATCGGAATACAAGGTTTGAATCGAGTCAATCACTGCAATTTTGGGTCTTAATACTTGCAGTTGCGACAAAATGACTTCCAATTGAATCTCAGGAAGCAATTGAATGCCATCGGTTGGCAAACCCAAACGCTGTGCTCGCAAAGCCACTTGCTGTGGTGATTCCTCACCTGAAACATACAAAACAGCATTGTTAGCTGCCGCCATTAAGGCTACGGTTTGCAATAACAATGTTGATTTACCAATGCCAGGATCTCCACCCAATAAAATCACAGCACCATCGACCAAGCCACCACCAAGTACACGGTCCAGCTCTTCCATGCCTGTTCCTGAACGAGGCACATCTTCTGCTGTAACTTTGGATAAATCTTGCACCTTGGTGGTTTGATTCGTCCAAGATTGGTAACGGGCACTGGCAGGCGCAACAGCCACAGTTTCAACCAAGGTATTCCACTGCTCGCAATGGGGGCATTTGCCTTGCCATTTATTGGCAGCACCACCACACTCGGTACATTGAAACTGGGTTTTTGCCTTGGCCATTATAGGTAAATAACCTCGCCGGTTCTGCCTTTGGTTGCGTCACTCATCCAATCCACAAACGCAGGTGTAATATCGGCAATGTCTTTGCGCTCAATATCGCTTTCACCCGGATGTGTTTTAATGCGAAGTGGTGAATTCACTGAACCTGGAATCAAAACATTGGCACGCATATTCGGGTATTGCGTCCATTCATCAGCACACACTTGTGCTAAGTAGACCAAAGCAGATTTGGATGCACCAAAGCCACCCCAATATGCTTTAGGTGTTTGTGCATGTGTTTCACCCACAAAAATTACCGAAGCATCGGGAGCTTCTTGCAATGCAGGCAAGAACGCTCGGGTTAAACCCATCGGAGCGACCGTGTTAACACGGTATTGATTAACCCACTCTTCCACGGTTTGGAATGTAATCGGTGACAATGCATAAAAATAATTGGCACAATGCACAATGCCATCCAAACGCCCTGTTGCATTCAAAACTGCCATAGCCAATTGATCAAATTCTTTTTCTTCTGCATTTAACAAATCAAAACGAATGGCAAAAGGTTCCGGATAGCCAGCATCGGCAATCTTGTCATAAACTGCTTCTAATTTTTTTTGGTGTCTGGCAAGTAAGACCACTGTTGCCCCTGCTTCTGCGTAAGACATGGCCACTTGCTCACCAATACCTTGCGAAGCACCTGAAATTAAAATAACTTTATCTTGTAACGGTTTTACTGACATTTTGAATTCCAATCTGCTAATAAACAGGCGGCCGCTCGCTGCCCCATTTGTACCGCACCTTCTAAGGTTGCTGGGTATACAGGATGCATATAGTCGCCCGCTAAATAAATTCCATGATGAGACAAACGCAAAGTCGGAATCACTTCACGGTCACTGCTTGTCTGTACGGTGGCACGCTTTTCGGTTATGACCTGCGCTGCAATGGGTGAACACAAATCAGGATTAATTCTAAGCATGTCCTGATGCACAGCATCTATCCATTCTTGTTTTGAAACCCATGGAGAATCTTGGGTCACACTACAAACAGCAGCCACTTCATTTTTTCCCAAGCCCAATGCGTCTCTATTAATGAGCCATTGTGCCACACCATCAGCAAAACCTTGAATGATCTTAGGCAATGCCAATGTTTCTTGATATTGCAAATAAACCGTGGTAATTGCGCTGTAATTCAACTTTTGTAAAGCTTGGCGCGTTTCTGGTGCATACACGGTTTTTAACAAATCATTCACATGATAAGGCGCAACAGCCATCACAACAGCATCAAAAACCTCATTATCCACAGTTACTTGCACCCTACCACCAGAACAAACCTCCAAACATCTTACTCGATGACCCAAATGAATCTTGGTTTTTTTGGCAGCCAAATATGCCATTAAAGGCTCAACCCAAGCATTGCCTAAGTTTGTTTTGGCAATTAAAAAGTCACTGAAATGTCGTTTTTTTAAAACACCTTCTTGCATGACTTTGGCCAAAACCTGTGTGCTTGCCACAGTAATGGGTGTGTTCATGGTCGCCAAAACCAATGGCTGCCAAAAATCACGAATAATCTTGGTGGGCACTGCCATGTCATGTAGCCATAGGTTCAAAGGCTTATCTGAATCATTTTTTTTGGCAAATCGTTTTAAGGCTGCCACACTTTTAACAAAAGCCCATTTGTCTTGAAGCGTCCAATTTTTCGCCTTGACCAAGCCCATCACAATGTGAAAAGGAGAAGGCAATTTGGCAGCTTGTAATTGCAAACCATCTTGCAAATACCACGTCAAAGGCAGCCTACAAAAAACATCATCCTCTTTCACTCCAGACAAAGCCAATAAACGCAAGGTCTCTTCATAAGCACCAATCAGCAAATGTTGCCCATTGTCCAAATGCTTCAGGTTGCCTGTTTTTTGATTTAAAGCGCGTGCGCGACCACCTGCTTGATGGCTGGCTTCAAACAAACTGACATGAGCAAAATCTGCCAATGTTGCAGCTGCTGCAATACCAGCCCAGCCCGCACCAATCACAGCAACCTTTGGTTTTTTCACAATTTGAATCCCGTTAGCCAAACTTTTAAAGCAATTCTGAATTTGCGTGCTTTAGGCAATACAATTTTGTGTGCCAAAACATGCTCAACACCATCGGCTTCTATCTCCAATAACAATTGATAATAAATGGCAGCCATCATTAAGCCGACTTTTTGTTTTTTGGCATCGTCTTTTGGCAAAAGACCAAGCGCCTCGACATACATTTTTTTGGCTCTTTTTGCTTGAAACTGCATCAACTGTTTAAATTCTGGCGTAGCATCTGCTGCCAAAATATCTTTTTCATCAACTCCAAACAAAGCCAACTCATCCAATGGCAAATAAATTCGATTGTTGCGTGCATCTTCACCCACATCTCGAATGATATTGGTCAGCTGCAACGCCAAGCCCAGTTTTTCGGCATATGCCAATGTGTCCAAACTGCTAATACCCAATATTCTGGCAGTCAACCGGCCTACAACACCAGCAGCCCGATAACAATATTGGTTCAGATCAATAAAACGTGGGTAGCGATTTTGCTCCAAATCCATTTGCATGCCCAGAATAATTTCATCAAATTCAATTTGTGGCAATTGGAACAATGGTGCGTAAATGGCAATGGCCTGACAAACAGGGTGTTCTGGCTTTTCTTTGCCGGCAAATGCTTTTTCCAAATCCATTTGCCACCACAATAGTGTTCTTTGTGCCACGCTTTTGTCGGAGCAGTCATCCACCACATCATCCACTTCGCGGCAAAATGCATACAAGCATGTTAAGGCATCTCGTTTGTCTTTTGCTAAAAATTTAAAGCTGCCCACAAAGCTAGAGCCACTTTGTTTGGTTTTGTCCTGACAGTATGCCAATGGCGTCATGAAGATTTCTACCCATGAAAAAAGAGAATGGTTATTTTACCATTCTCTTCTTATAAAAACAGCTTATCACTGTTGGTTATATTTTTACACAATTGCCACTTGTGGTTTGTGCTTTGGCTTCTGCAAATGTTTTGCATTTATAAGCATCCCCACCTTGAGTCATCCACAAAGGCGGTAGCTTAGTATTGATTGGGTTGGCCATGATGTAATAAGCACTTTTGTTCGTGGCGCTGACATTCGCAACTGAGAATGTATAATCTCGTTTGGCTTTGTCATTATCAATACCACTCACACTCTTAGCAACAATGGCATCATTCTCAGCATCTATGCTATTGTTATTAACAAGATACTTTACCATTTGCTGGCTTAACTGGGCCATGGCACTTTTGGCATTTAAAATGGCATTTTTTTCCACATAGCGTTCATAGCTAGGCAAAGCAAAAGCCGCAATAACACCCAATATTACAATTACAACCATGATTTCAACCAATGTAAATCCTGCTTGTTTTATCTTCATGTTGATGTCCGATATCAGTTTACTTGATCATAAACTTGTACTGTCACTTGGGTATTTTCATTCTGTCCCCAAGCACGAGCTGTAATTCGATAGGTATTTTCATTTTCATTATTCTTATCTGCTGGATCACCCATCCATTCGATAATATAACGAGGATTTCGAGCTGCCGTCTGACCAACCCCATACTCACTTGATTTACTAGATTTTTTTGCAAATATTTCTTCTTGCTCCCAAATATCAAGCGTTGCAGGCGCTTTGTTTGGCAAACAAAACCCAGCAAGATCACCTGTATTACAGCCTTTAACGAAACTTTCATCCTTAACAAAATTACCTTTTCCGTTTGTGCCATCTTGATTCAATTTGTCGATTAACCTGGTTTCGGCTTGCCGTATAGCAGAATCAGCCAAGGACAATGCCAACTGCCTATCGGCAGTATTGCTGCTAGAACGCATCTCAGACTGCGTCCATCTGGCACCACCAACCACCAAAAGCGCGGTGATTATCATGATAACAATCACAATAAACAAAGAAAAACCATGATTCTTATGCTGACTTAATTGCCATTTTTTTGAATGCTGTTTGCGCATGTATTTGCTCCTCGAATTCCAGCTGTAAATGGATAGACAATATCTGCTTGATTTGCTTTTGTTAGTGTTATGTCTACATCAACCAAGACTGGCGTTCTAACATTACCGGTTTTTTCCTGAGTAAACGCAGGTCTTTGTGTTATTAAATTATTGCCATCCACATCGGTGACATTCTCGACTAAGCAACCTTGGCTTCCTGCGTCGCTGTCTAGATAATGCAATGTACTCACCATGCTAGCCACATCATAATCAGAAGAGTCCAATAACAACTCTGGCTTATCAACATTGAAGCCCATGTTTCCCCCTTTATTCATACTCAGCAGCAAGCGAAACAAGCCTTTACGCCCCGTTCTTCTGGACTCCCCCATAAAAAACAAACTTTCTTGATACGGTTTTACTTTAAGTAAATCTTCATTAAAGCACTTCTCACCGGCACAATCCCAAGGCTCATCCAGTTTTCGGCTAGAAATGGTATTAAGCTCCCCACCTCCAGCGTAATTAGAGCCCACAACAGCCCTAGAACAGTCAGCAACCACAACGAACTCACCGTAGACCAATCTGTTTTGCAATAAGTTATTACTCGGCCTGATGCTACTGAACTTACTCACACTGCCAGCACTCGCATTCGGTTCATAATCCATAGGCAGTGAACCTTGTATTGCCAAAGCCTGACCATCAATGGTAAAAGCATCGGTAACAGATTTAGGCAACTGATTGCTCGCCAAGATACGAACATTGTAAAATTCTTGTGTTGCATTGCTGTCTTGATTTTTCATAAAAACAGATTCAGAACCGCTGTATTTATTTAAAAATGTTTTGGACAGCTTCAATGGGTTTGCCTGTGCATCACTATAACTATAACAACCATAATTCCCCGCGTTTCGAATAGCTTGACTCATCAAACTACTGACCAAACGCAAGTCCTGCTGCACACCAACCCGTTGCTGCATGACCATACTAAGCTCTCGTGTTTTCAAATAACCACCGCCAACGGCCATGATGATGATGATACTTAAAGCACTGGCCACCAATAATTCAATTAATGTAAAACCTTGATTTTTATGGCGAGACAACAGTTGATGATGTAATTTATGTAAATTTTTTACCATTATTGCACCACCTTTAGCTGATACGTATAAATAATTCTGGTATCATTTTTATCTTTATTGATCAGTAAGTCACCTGCATCATTTTGGTCTTTAATATTGGCATCACTAAAATACCAAACTACCCTAATCACCGCATCTGTATCTGTACTTGAGTTTGTCACTAAATTATCACAATTTAAAAAAGGCTCAACTTCCTCGAATTTGGTAGGTAAATTAGCTTTTTTAACAGTCACATTGCTACAAACTTGCATCCTCACAGAGGCATTGAGTATTTGTTCCTTAATACTGTTCTCAAATCTTTTCAATTGGGCACATGCCATTTGTTTTTGACTTTGAGTCGCACCACTATTACTAGCACACGAGATGGGCTTATTAGGATCCGTAATTTTATAATTATCAAACTTTTTGATTGAAACTGCCTGGTTTCTTTCTTGCAAAGTTACATTGGCGAGCATCCCTTCAACCAAGCTTTCTGTTGCTTCTGCCACCACCGAAGTATAAAAAGATTCTCGTATGCTGCTTTGTGTTTTAAGCTGAATGCCAATCATGGACAACAGACCAAAAGCCAAAACAAACATCGACACCACGACCTCTAATAAGGTCGAGCCTTTTTGATGGCGACGAAGTTTCACTCGATTAATATTATTTTTCATTTTGGCCCCCTACTAGAACAACTGCATAGGACTGCCATATAACCATTAAGCTCTCTATCAGTCTTGGTGCAAATAGATGCTTTACCACCAAAGTCCACATAAGCGATGCTGCATTTTCCCGCATTACCACCATCAGCTTCAGTAAACTTGAATCGCACTGCATAGGAAGGGTTGATCATATCGCCAGTACCGATAAATCCAAATTTAGAATTATTCACAAGACTGTATGCCTCTAACACGGTAGAAGAGCTGTTTGCTAAAGCAGAAACCTCCACTTTAATATTGGGCTTAAGATAAAAGGCATGTAATGACTCATTAGCACTGTAATTACCATCTTTGTCTTTATCGGCGAAACCAACAATACCGTTAGCATACTGATTACTCGCCTTGGTTTCGGTACTACAACCATTGATAGTGCCATCTTTTTTGACACTTACACCACAAAAATAAGAATTAACACTTTGACGTAAAGCTTCTTGTCTGGTTGTATTCATCACATTGACAAAACCAGAGGCAGCTTCATTGAGTTTGGCAGAGGCTGTCATTGCGCCCATTGATGGCAAAGCAATGGCTGCAAAAATAGCCATCACGGCTATCGTGACCAGCAATTCGACCAATGTAAAACCGTATTGTAGTTTAGAGTTTCGCATACTCACCTGACCCATCAAGAAATGCGTTATAAAATTTATGCATTTTTGATAATAACAAGTGAGTATGGATTGTAGAAATGGTTTATGACTAGTGGTAATTTATCTAGATGAACGAGCGAATACTACTCGTCATCCATACCACTGAAACCACCTTCGGGAAGTGCCGCATTGTCAAATTTTGCAAATTGCCCTAAGAACGTGAGAATGACTTTACCTGTCGGACCATTACGGTGTTTACCAATAATGGCTTCAGCATAACCTTTATAAGGTGAATCTGCATTGTAATACTCATCTCGGTACATAAATATAATAATATCGGCATCTTGCTCAATCGCGCCTGATTCACGTAAATCCGACATCATCGGGCGTTTATCGGTTCGTTGCTCAACTGAGCGAGACAACTGAGACAGTGCAATCACGGGAACTTGTAATTCTTTTGCCAACGCTTTTAAAGAGCGTGATATTTCACCGAGCTCAGAAGAGCGATTATCGCCACGACCTGAACCTGACATCAATTGCAAATAATCAATGACAATTAAGCCCAATTTACCATCGTAGCGTCGAGCCAATCGACGAGCACGAGCTCTAACTTCCAATGCAGTCAGGCCTGGTGTTTCATCAATAAAGATAGGTGCATGAGACAGCTTCATTACTGCTTCATTCAAGTGTCCCCAATCATCATCACCTAAGCGCCCTGTACGCAAGATATGTTGGTCTAAACGTCCAACAGAACCCAACATACGCATCACCAGTTGTGTACCACCCATCTCCATAGAAAAAACAGCAACAGGCAGATTCTCTTCTACCCCAACGTGCTCGGCAATGTTCATGGAGAATGCCGTTTTACCCATAGAGGGACGTCCTGCAACAATCACCAAGTCCCCTGGCTGCAAGCCAGACGTCTTATTGTCTAAGTCAGTAAAACCGGTAGAAACACCTGTCACTTCATCAGGGTTTTCTCGTGAATACAAAGCATCAATACGCTCAACCACTTCACTTAACAAGTTAGGCATTTCCAAAAAGCCTTGTTGTGAACGACTGGTACTTTCTGCAATTTGAAAGACTTTGTTTTCAGCCTCATCCAAAAGTGCAGCAGCTTCTCTGCCTTGAGGGTTGTATGCAGAGCGGGCAATGTCAGTGCCAACTTGTGCTAACTGGCGCATAATAGAACGTTCGCGCACAATTTCTGAATAACGGCGAATGTTCGCAGCAGATGGTGTATTTTGCGCCAAATCGATTAGGTAGGCCAAACCTCCAACATCATCAATCTCGTCTCTGCGTTGCAATTCTTCTTGAACTGTAATCACGTCAGCAGGACGTGACAATTCTATTAAAGAAGCAATCGCACGGAAAATAAAACGGTGTTCTTGGCGGTAGAAGTCCTCCGATGTCAAAACATCGGCCATTTTTTCCCATGCCGAGTTTTCTATTAACAAGCCACCCAAAACAGATTGTTCCGCCTCAACCGAGTGCGGTGGCAATGCCAAGGCAGCCACATCATGATCCACTTCGTTCCAATCGTCCATTACCATCTTCTTTCTTCAATCAAGGTTGCTAGTTTATCATTGCCCTATTTATTTCGATACTTTGTTCTTCGTTATCTGTAATAGCTTGCATCTGTTTTGAGATTAATATATATCATTAGTCCATTCTGCAAAAAAAACGTACAATAGCCTTTCAAGTTCATTAGTTCACATACCCTAGGAGATGAAATGGAACACACACTACCAACACTACCTTATGCTCAAGATGCTTTAGAACCACATTTGTCTAAAGAAACTTTAGAATACCATTATGGTAAACATCACCAAACTTACATCACCAACTTGAATAACCAAATTAAAGGCACTGAGTTCGAACACTTGTCTTTAGAAGAAATTATCCAAAAATCAACTGGTGGCATGTTCAACAATGCAGCTCAAACTTGGAACCACACTTTTTACTGGTTCAGCCTAACACCTAACGGTCAAGGCAAACCAGCTGGCGAATTGGCTGCTGCGATTGATGCAAAATGGGGCTCTTTTGAGAAGTTCCAAGAAGCATTCAATGCTTGTGCTGCTGGTACTTTTGGTTCAGGTTGGGCTTGGTTGGTTAAAAACACAGATGGTTCTTTGGATTTGGTATCAACAAGCAATGCGGCAACACCATTGACTTCTGATGCAACGCCATTGCTAACTTGTGACGTTTGGGAACATGCTTACTACATCGATTACCGCAATAGCCGCCCTAACTACTTAGGTGGCTTCTGGAAAATCGTTAACTGGGATGAAGTTGCAAAACGTTTTGCTGCTTAATTCTTAGGTCACAAAAAAAGCGAAGCTTTCGAGCTTCGCTTTTTTATTGCTTATTGAATTACTGCACTGCATCTGGATTATTACCAACAGTTTGAATACCTTGTTTGATTTTAATCTTGCTGCTTAATTCTTTTAAGTAAGCACTCAACATGGCTTCGCCTTGCTGTACTGCCAATACCTGTTTTGCTTGAGGCATCATGGCATCAACACCTTGTGGCAAACGAATATTAGACACTTCCATCAATACCGGCGCAGGCAAGCCTTCTAGCAAGACGTAAGCAGGCTTACCATTTACAGGTTTCGCTGTTAATAATTTTTCATAGGCTTGCGGTGGCAAATTTTGCTTGGCAATTTCTGTTGTCACAACTTGCTTAGGTGACCATGCCAAATCAACTGCTTCACCTTTTTGCAATTTAGCCAATGCATCTTGTGCTTTTTTCAATGCAAGCTCATTCACCTTAGCAACAAACACGCTTTGCTCTACCGCATTTTTGGCTTCAGCAAAACTCAATTGTTTGGCTGCGCGTACTTCAGTGGGTCGAACCACCCAAAT
Organism: Neisseriaceae bacterium; assembly: GCA_030146285.1. Taxonomy (GTDB): domain Bacteria; phylum Pseudomonadota; class Gammaproteobacteria; order Burkholderiales; family Neisseriaceae; genus JASLFS01. Next base: position 11,169 of record JASLBZ010000035.1, read on the forward strand.
GCTGTTGTCTGCGACCGTAATCGGCTCTGAGTTGTGCTTGGCTTTGATAGCATCAGCCGAGAAAATGGCTTTTAACAATGCTTCAGGCATTTGTTGCTCTTTGGCCTGCGCTTCGGTAATCCATTCGCCGCTTTGCTCAACGGTAATGCCTAACTTACTTGCTAATTCTTTTAAACTATTGGGATTATTAAATGCCAAATCCGTCATCGTTTCTTTGTCTTCACGCATGGCTTTCAGTGCTTTTTGCTCTTTTACTTGAGCTGTTAATTGTGGCTTCATACTCTCAAAGCTTGGTGCAGATTTAATGTCCAATACTTTAACAATGTGAAAACCAAAATCACTTTTCACCACTGCGCTGATTTCATTGTTTTTAAGCTTGAAAACAGCTGCTTCCAGTGCCGGGCCCAAATTGCCATCGGCTTGCACATAACCTAAATCACCACCTTTAGCAGCACTGCCCGCATCTTGTGAATACTCTTTTGCTAATGCAGCAAAGCTCTCAGGCTTGGCTTTGACTTTTGCCAACACATCAGCAGCTTTTTTCTGTGCTGCTTGTACCGCGGCAGCATCCACACCTTGCGGAGCATTAATCAAAATGTGAGCAATCTTGCGCTCAGGCTTAAAGCCTGCTTTAGCCACGTCATAGGCAGCCTGTAATTCAGCATCGCTGACCGTTTGCTTTTCTGCCAAACGTTTCGCGGCCAATACTACAAATTCAAACTTCACGGCCTGTGGTTGCATGTACTCTGCTTTATGCGAGTCATAGTATTTTTGCATATCAGCATCATTGACTTTGACTTCAGATGCCAATGCGGCCGTATTGAATGTCAATGTGCGAACATCACGTTCTGATTGCATCAAGCCAATCAATTGTTTGGCTTGTACATCGCTCACCAGTTGTCCGTTATTAACCAGATTCAACATGCTGCGCAATAAAAATTCACGTTTGATGTTTTGAACAAACATATCTTCCGTTAGGCTTGCTCGTTGCAAATAGTTGTTATACAACTCTTCGCTGAATTTGCCATTGGTTTGAAATGATGGCTCTTGCATAATGGTTTTTTTAATCTGCTCAGGAGAAACGGTCATGTTTAAATCCGCAGCACCTTGAAGCAGATAGCTTTGATTGATTAAAGTACCCAAAATAGACTTCTTCACCTCATCCGTAGCAGGACCTTCTAATCCTTCAGCCACGCGAGTCACATCTTGCTCGGTGATTTCTTCATCACCCACTTTAACCACGAAATTATCATTTGGTATCGCAATCATGCTTGTACCAAAACCAACAAATGTCAGTGCCAAAATACCGATAACCACTTTGACAGCACGTTGATGTTTCTCGACCACTTGGAACATAATATTTTTTTCAGCTAGAAGTTAATCATAATGTAATGTCATTCTACCGTTTTTATAATAAAAAAGGTGAACAAAATGTTCACCTTCTATACGGTATAGCAATTATTGCTCTGGTTTACATTGCATCTTTCAATGCTTTACCAGCGCGGAATTTAGGTGTTTTCGCTGCAGGAATAACCAAAGCTTCGCCAGTTTTAGGATTGCGGCCATTACGCTCAGCACGTTCGCCCACGTAGAAAGTACCAAAACCAACCAGTGTCACAGTATCACCAGATTTCAAAGCAGATGTAACAGCTTCAATCATGCCATCTAGTGCTTTACCAGCAGCAGCTTTAGAGATATCTGCGTTTTGTGCAATTGCTTCGATGAGTTCAGACTTATTCACAGTAAAGTCCCTTTCTATCAGTTAAATCGTTGGATATTGTTGAATTTCGGACGACTCTCAATTATCAATTCAGTTTCGCATTGAGAACTTTTTATCATCATGTAGCTTTATAGCAAGCGTAAAAACCCAGTGTCAAGAACCGATTGCATAACAACTGGGCATTTCACTACTATTTGCCGATATAAGACACAATCTTGCAACACATTAGTGTTTTGTTGCCTTTTGGCTTGACCGCTTAGCGGTATTACCCGTCAGTCCTAATATGCCGTTATCCTCACCCGTTTCCAGTAATGGCTTAGGTTCTGTTACCAACGAGAATGCCAAAACTTCATCAATCCACTGCACCGGATGAATCTCCAAACCCTCTTTGACATTCTTTGGAATCTCTTCCAAGTCCTTCACGTTGTCTTTCGGAATCAAAACATGTTTGATGCCACCGCGAAGTGCCGCCAACAACTTCTCTTTTAAACCACCAATAGGCAATACTTCACCACGCAAGGTAATTTCACCCGTCATGGCAACGTCTGCACGAACAGGAATGTTGGTTAAGGCTGAAACAATCGCCAAAGTCATGCCAATACCTGCGCTCGGTCCATCTTTGGGTGTTGCACCCTCTGGAACGTGTACGTGAATATCGGTTTTTTCGTAAAAGTCATCCGCAATGCCCAGGCTTTCAGCACGTGAACGCACCACACTCAATGCTGCGGTAATCGATTCTTGCATCACATCGCCTAGTTTACCAGTGCGAACGATTTGACCTTTACCTTTTAAGGCTGCTGCTTCTACGGTCAAAAGCTCACCACCAACCTCTGTCCATGCCAATCCAGTCACTTGACCAATGCGATTCTCTGTTTCGGCCACACCATAATCAAAGCGTTGTACACCCAAGTACTCATGCAAGTTTGCAGCACTGATGATAACCAACTCGCCATCAAACACTTTGCGGCGTACTTTTTTACCAACACCATCAGCCAAAACGTGATTCATGACCACTTTACGGCACAATTTGGCCACTTCTCTGTCCAGTGAACGAACACCGGCTTCTCGCGTGTAATAGCGCACAATGTCGCGTACTGCCGACTCTTGCACTTCAATTTCACCCTCAAGCAAACCATTGGCTAACATTTGTTTGGGCAATAAATACTTCAAAGCGATGCTGACTTTTTCGTCTTCAGTGTATCCAGACAAGCGAATCACTTCCATACGATCCAGTAACGGGCCAGGAATGTCCAAAGTATTCGATGTTGCCACAAACATCACATCCGATAAGTCATATTCAACTTCGGCATAGTGGTCGATGAATGTATTGTTTTGTTCTGGATCCAAAACCTCTAATAAAGCACTGGCAGGATCACCTCGGAAGTCTTGTCCAATCTTATCAACTTCATCCAATAAGAATAATGGATTTTTCACGCCCACCTTGGTCATGTTCTGCAAAATTTTGCCAGGCATTGAACCAATGTAAGTACGGCGGTGACCACGGATTTCACTTTCGTCGCGCATGCCACCCAAAGCCATGCGCACATACTCACGGCCAGTGGCTTTGGCAATCGATTGACCCAATGATGTTTTGCCCACACCAGGAGGCCCTACCAAGCAAAGAATTGGTCCTTTTAAGCGATCAACACGTTTTTGGACTGCTAAATACTCCAAAATGCGTTCTTTGACTTTGTCTAGGCCATAGTGATCTTCATCCAATACCAATTGTGCTTTGGCAATGTCTTTGCTGACACGGGATTTTTTCTTCCATGGCAAATCAACTAAAGTATCAATGTAATTGCGAACCACGGTTGACTCTGCCGACATCGGTGGCATCATTTTTAGTTTTTTCAACTCAGCCAATACTTTGTTTTTGGCTTCTTCAGTCATGCCTGCTGAGTGAATTTTTTCTTCTAACTGTTCTAATTCGCTGGTCTCGTCATCTTCGCCCAATTCTTTTTGAATCGCTTTGACTTGCTCGTTCAAATAGTATTCACGTTGTGATTTTTCCATTTGGCGTTTAACACGACCACGAATGCGTTTTTCAACTTGTAGAATATCCAATTCAGCTTCTAATTGCTGCAATAGGAATTCCATGCGCTCTGCCACATTCGACATGCCCAAAATGGCTTGTCGTTTGTCCAGTTTCATTTGCAAATGTGCTGCGATGGTATCCGCAATACGGCTATCATCTTCAATTTCTTGTACATTTCCCACCATCTCGGCAGGAATTTTTTTGCTTAATTTCGCAAACTGTTCAAATTGACTAAGCAATGTACGACGCATTGCTTCTTTATCAACATCTTCACCCATTTCTTCTGTTACGGGCTCAATTTCAGCCATAAAGAAGTTTTCACTCTCATCAATGGCATTCACTGTTGCACGCTCAACGCCTTCAACCAGAACTTTAACCGTTCCATCGGGCAGTTTGAGCATTTGCAAAACATTGGCAATCGTACCGACCTCATGCAAATCTTCTGCAGATGGGTTCTCATTACCTGAATTTAGCTGAGCCAACAAGAAGACTTGTGAATCATCCTCCATCGCTTTTTCTAATGCAGCAATAGACTTATCGCGACCTACAAACAAAGGAAGCACCATATGTGGATACACCACAACATCCCTCAAAGGTAGCATCGGTAAGCGCAACTGTTTTTTATCCTGTTGAACATCGACCATGATGTAGATCTTTCTTATTTTTCGTTTATAGAATGAATATATGGGTCTAAAAAAAGACTTTTCAAGAGCCAATACCACATAAGCTGCGAAACAACAGTAGCAAACAAACAAAAGCCGCACAGAATCACTGAGCGGCTTTAATCATTTATAAAATAAACAACTTATTTTTTATAAACAAGTTCTGGCTCAGCGCCATCATCAATCACTGCTTGGTTAATGATGACTTTCTCAACATTTTCCAGATCAGGCAATTGGTACATGGTTTCTAACAATACTTGCTCTAAAATAGAACGCAAACCACGGGCACCGGTATTGCGAGTTAAAGCCAACTTTGCCACAGAACGCAAGGCAGACGGCAAGATTTCCAACTCAACATTTTCCATACCAAATAAAGCTTGGTATTGTTTTACCAATGCATTTTTAGGTGCAGTTAGAATCTCAATTAATGCCTCCACATCCAATTCCATCAATGTGGTAATTACAGGCAAACGACCAATTAACTCAGGAATCAAGCCAAATTTAATCAAATCTTCTGGTTCTACAGTTTTGAATAAATCCCCAACCGTGCTTTTTTCATCTTTACTGCTAACCGTTGCACCAAAGCCAATTCCACCTTTTTCAGTGCGCTGACGAATCACTTTATCCAAGCCTGCAAATGCACCGCCACAGATAAAGAGAATATTGGTGGTATCCACTTCAATAAACTCTTGATTAGGATGCTTACGACCGCCTTGTGGCGGTACAGAAGCAACCGTGCCTTCGATCAGTTTCAATAAGGCTTGCTGCACGCCTTCACCCGATACGTCACGAGTAATGGATGGGTTATCACTTTTGCGAGAAATTTTGTCAATTTCATCGATATAAATAATACCTGTTTGTGCTTTTTGAACATCAAAATCACATTTGCTTAATAGTTTCGTGATGATTTGCTCAACATCTTCGCCCACATAACCTGCTTCGGTTAATGTGGTAGCATCTGCCATCACAAATGGAACATTCAATTTGCGAGCCAATGTCTGTGCCAATAATGTTTTACCTGAACCTGTTGGTCCAATCAACAAAATATTACTTTTGGATAACTCAACATTACTGTCTTCTTTAGGATGACGCAATCGTTTGTAGTGATTGTAAACCGCAACAGCCAATGCTTTTTTCGCAGGATCTTGACCAATTACATGTTCATTTAAGCTGCTTACAATTTGCGAAGGCGTTGGCAGCTTCGCATTGACATCCAAAGACAGATTCTCTAACTCAACTTCTTCTTTGTCCATGCCTTCAAACAAAACGCCACAAGCTTCAACGCATTCGTTACAAATGCAAGCATCCTGTCCTTCAATTAAATTCAATACTTCTTGTTCGGCTTTGCCGCAAAACGAGCAAGAACGACTTGGGGTATTCTTTGCCATAAAATTATTTACCTCGGCTTGTTGTTACCTGATCAACCAAACCATAAGCTTGTGCTTCTTGTGCTGACATAAAGTTATCACGATCGGTATCGCGTTCTAAATCTTCAACAGGTCGGTTGCAATGGTCCGCTAACAGCTGATTCAATTTCGCCTTGGTCTTCAAAAGCTCTTTAGCGTGAATTTCAATATCAGTGGCTTGGCCTGATAAGCCACCACCGATTAGCGGTTGGTGAATCATCACACGGCTGTTTGGCAATGCCACACGTTTGCCTTTGGCACCTGCTGATAGTAAAAACGCACCCATGCTGGCAGCCTGTCCTAAGCACAATGTTGCCACATCACATTTAATGTAGTTCATGGTGTCATAGATAGCCATACCCGCAGTAACAGAGCCGCCCGGAGAGTTGATATACAAACTAATGTCTTTATCTGGATTTTCACTCTCTAAGAACAACAATTGTGCGACAACCAAATTGGCCATATCGTCGTTCACAGGACCAACCAAAAACACGATGCGGTCTTTTAACAAACGTGAGTAAATATCAAAAGCACGCTCACCACGACCACTTTGCTCAACCACCATAGGCACTAAGCCCAATGATTCAATATTCGAATGCATGTATTTTTTCTCCAGATGGCTTTATCAGTGTAATATTTTAAAGTTAAAAAAGCACCAAAGTGATAAATCACCTCAGTGCTTTATTTCATCACTCAGAATTATGCTTGAGCTTGAGCAGCACCCATCACTTCATCAAATGACAAAGCTTTTTCAGTTACTTTTGCTTTACCCAAAACAAAATCAACTACTTGGCTTTCGATTGCCAAAGAAGTAGGACCTTGTAAGCGTTGTTCATCAGCGAAGTACCAATCAATAACTTCTTGAGGATCTTCGTAGCTGTCAGCAAATTCTTGTACCACAGCTTTGATTTGCTCTTCAGTTGGCTCTAGTTTGTTTTCTTCAACCAAAGCAGCCAAAATCAGACCCAAAGACACGCGACGCTCTGCTTGTTCTTTGAACATTTCGATTGGCAATTCTGGCAATTGTTTTTCATCAAAACCTTGTTTGATAAAGTTTTGGCGCGCATCTTGCAATAGGCGGTGAGATTCTTCAACCACCAAAGCTGTTGGAATGCTGATTTCAGTCGAAGCCAACAATGCTTTCATAACGTTTTCTTTGGTTTGTTCTGCAACACGGCGAACCACTTCACGAGAAACGTTTTTCTTCACTTCTTCGCGCATGCCTTCAACGCTACCATCAGCAATGCCCAAAGCTTTAGCGAATTCAGCATCTACTTCTGGCAATGTTGCTTCAGAAACATTTTTCATGGTCAATGTGAATACTGCAGTTTTGCCCGCAACATCTTTACCATGGTAATCTTCAGGGAAGCCAACTTCAACGTCTTTAACTTCGTTTTCTTTCATGCCAACCAAGCCAGCTTCAAATTCTGGCAACATTTGACCGTTACCCAATACGAATGGGTAGTTTTCAGAAGCGCCGCCTTCAAAAGGAACGCCATCGATTTTGCCTGCAAAGTCGATAATGATGCGGTCACCATTTTGAGCTGCACGGTCAACGTATTCAAATTTAGTGCGTTGTTGGCGCAAGATTTCAATGGTTTTGTCGATTTCAGCATCGCCAATTTCAGCCGTTACTTTTTCAACTTCTTGAGCAGCGATATCACCGATTGTGATTTCTGGGTACACTTCAAAAATAGCATCGATTTTGAAGTTGCCTTCTTCGTCTTGTTGAGCTTGTTCTAAAGCATTAAAACGTGGGTAACCTGCAACACGGATTTTTTGATTCACAATCACGTCGAAGTAAGCTTTTTGTACCAATTCATTCAATACTTCATCACGAATGCTCGCGCCGTGCATGCCTTCAACCATTTTCAATGGAGCCTTGCCCGGACGGAAACCTTGAATTTTGGCTTTTTTCTGAGCTTGTTTTAAACGCACTTCAACTTGTGCATTGATTTGTTCCCAAGGTAGGGCCAAAGTAATTTTGCGCTCTAAGCCTTCTAAGTTTTCCACATTCACATTCATACGTTTAACCTTTTACTTTAAATTTTAATCACTTAACGTTCGAAATCAGTCCCTCAACAGGCCCACTAACTTCCAATAGCTGAATTTACCCTTTATTTCAGGGCAAAAATATAATTTTCAAGTGTAACATAGCCAAAAACAAACATAAATAAAAACTAACATGCAAAATCAATATGCACTGAGCAATCACATTGAAAAGCCAATGTTTATTTTCAAGCTGCCATCACCATAAAACGTGCTTGTTCATGCCAGTAGCCATCGACTCGTTCTTCCAAAGCCACCAACCAATTTGCTTCTCCCAACCAATCAATATCTTGCCATGCGAAGGTTTCTTGCTTACCCACTCGAACTGCTGACAACAATTGCGCTTTGCTTAACCACATCCACCGCTTCTGTTGTTGGTTTTCATGTTCCATTTGTTCTTGTGTTTTTTGCCACAAAGACCAAGATGAAATCCAACAGCCTTGCCATGCATCTGGATTGAAATGGCACATCGCATCGTCTTTGGGAATCTTTGCATCGATTGTAAAATACATGCCTCGCACAATAGATGCTTGGTGAATCTGGGTACCTTCATCCAATGAGGCTGCCTGTAAAATACACTTTCGATAATGTGAATCCAAGCTCAAATCCAATTGTTGTTGCAGCTTAGCTGCTTTTTTTACCAAGGTATCTTGCTGATTCATGCCCGCCAAATGACTTACCAATGCTTGTTCTGCACCATAGTATTTACACGTCAATTCCAAGTGGTAAACATCGCCATTTAAGGACACCAAAAAATCAATTGCCCCTTGGGTTTGCTTGCTATTTTTTGCGAACAATTGCACATTTTGTGCATATAAGGTGGCGTGAGGCGCATGGGAAAACCAAAAAGCCAACAAGCTTTCTGCATAAAACCCCAAACGATAAGCAAAAGGAGCTTCCTTTTGCAAATGTTCTATCAGTGCACTTGGCTCATCATCCCACGCCAATAAACAACGAAACCCCTCATTACCCAACAACGTTTTAACGGGCAATTCCCGATGGCTGTCCCACAATGCAGGCGCTGTTAACAGCATGGCCAAATCGCGTACATGTTGGTTTTTCAAACGCCACCACAAAGCATCTTGCGAAAAATTCATGTGTCACCTTTTGTTCA
>JASLBZ010000050.1 GCA_030146285.1 Neisseriaceae bacterium
ACTAAACACTCGTGTAATATGTATGGAACAACTGATACAGTTCAATTCAATGTTATTTTTAAGCGACATTGCAAGAATGAATCAAGATAAGGATGAAGCAACCATGATGAAAAAATTGGCTTTGGCTGTGACAACAGCGTGTTTACTCGCAAGTACAGCTTATGCACAGAATAGCACTGTGAAAAAATTATCGGATGTGGCGCCGTATCCTATGGCGACAAAGCAAGACAATCGCCATGTGATTTGGCTGGAACAAAAGAGCAATGAGAGCGACTTTAAAGTAGAAATTATCGCGAGCAAAGTAGCTTTAAAAGATTGCAATAACAGTTGGTTTGGTGCAGATTTTGATGATGAGACTGTCAAAGGTTGGGGATTCAGTTATTATCAAATAAAAGATGTTAAAGGCCCAATGAGTACACGCATGGCTTGTGGTGCCGAAAAAGCGAAAAAAGCGGATGTTCCTTTGCGTTTAGGTGAGGATGCAATGCTTCGCTACAACAGTAAATTGCCAATTGTGGTGTATGCACCTAAAGATGTGAAAGTGCAATATCGAATTTGGTCAGCAGAATCTGTTGTCAAAGACAGTCGGATTGAGAACAAATAATCCAATGATTTTTTGTCAACAATGACAAAAAAGCCAATGAAATTTTCATTGGCTTTTTTATTTACTCACCGCAAGGTTGCAAGCTCTTACTGGCCCAATAAAGCTTCACGGGTGATGGCAAAAATAAAGCCTTCGCCACACGAGCTAGGCAGCCAATTGAAGTGCAATTCAGCAAAGGCAGCTTGTAAAGCGTCTTGGTGGTGTCCAACTTCCATGACCAGTACCCCTTGTTCATTGAGGTATTTGGCTGCGGTTTGAATGATTTGGTGAATATAGCTTAAGGCATCTTCACCCGCATTCAATGCCATCATGGGCTCAAAACCATACTCTTCAGGCAGGATATTTAAGGTTTCTTCATCCAGATAAGGTGGATTGGCAACGATTAAATCATATTTGTTATCCAAACCTTCAAATAAGTCAGTGTGCACCAAACTAATGCGCTCTTCTAAGCCATAGTTTTCAATATTCATGGCAGCAACTTCTAGAGCATCAATGCTTAAATCTACAGCGTCAATGTGTGCTGCTGGGTAATGCTCTGCCATTTGGATGGCAAGGCTACCTGAACCTGTGCCCAAATCCAAAGCCGTATGGACCAATTCTGGATAAGGAATCCATGGCTCTAGTGGTGCGCCTAATGCTTCAAAAATAAATGAGCGTGGAATCTGCACACGTTCATCAACATAAAATTCATAATCGCCTTGGAAAGCTTGATTGGTTAAATACGCTACAGGAATGCGTTCTTCAATGCGAAGCTCAATCAAAGTACACAATTGTTTGAGTTCGTGTGGCAATAATTTGGCTTCTAAAAATGGGTTGATGTCATGAATGTCCAAGCCCAAGGTTTGTAAGACCAGATAAGCGGCCTCATCGGATGCATTGTCACTGCCATGACCAAAATTCAATTGGGCATCATGAAAGCGAGTTAGGGCATAGCGCCAAACATCGCGCACGGTCTGTAAATATTGTGTTGCAGCTGGAGTGTACATAATCAAATGTCTTTGGAATTGAAAATACAAGTGCTTATTATAACCGACAACATAAGCACATAATATAGGTGCATGGGTTACAATAAGGCACAACAAGATAATCAAGATTTGCTTATGGACTCAGCATTATTACAGCAACTGTCGTTAACTGACGCCAGTGCCAAAAAATTGGAAAAATTGTCATTGCATACCTTATGGGATGTGGTGCTGCATTTGCCGCTTCGCTATGAGGACGAAACCCACATTACGCCGATTATGGATGCACCCATAGGACAAAGCGTATTGGTGGAAGGCACTGTGGCCGCATTGGAGGTTCAGTTTCGCCCTCGCAAACAATTGGTGGTACAAATTGAAGATGATGCGGGCAGTACTTTGATTTTGCGATTTTTGCATTTTTATCCCAGTCAGCAAAAACAAATGGCGCAAGGAACACGATTGCGTGCTTTAGGTGAGATTAAACATGGTTTTTTGGGTGATGAAATGATTCACCCCAAGATTAAATCTGCCAGTAGCAGTGCTTTGTCAGAATATTTAACCCCAATTTATCCTACTGTTAGCGGCTTAACACAGCCAACTTTACGCCGTATTGTCGCCTCTGCGTTGTCTCAAACGCCATTACAAGAAGTGTTGCCAACAGAAATACTCAATCAACTTAAGGTGCCCAATCTATCTGAGAGCTTAAGTATTTTACACAATCCAACCCCCGATATTTCGGTTACCCAATTGCAAAATCAGGCTTTTCCTGCTTGGCAGCGCTTGAAGTTTGATGAGTTGCTGGCACAACAATTGTCGATGAAATTGGCACGAAACAAACGTGAAGCAGGTGAAGCCAAAGTTTTGTGTGGAACAGGAAAGTTCAGCAATGACTTAATTGCGCGCTTGGGATTTCAATTAACTGGTGCGCAAGAAAAAGTGTTGACAGAGATTTACCAAGACATGAGACAAAACCATCCCATGCACCGATTGCTACAAGGTGATGTGGGTAGTGGGAAGACCATTGTTGCCGCTTTGGCAGCCTTAACAGCGATAGAGGCTGGTGTGCAAGTGGCTGTTATGGCACCGACTGAGATTTTGGCAGAGCAGCATTATTTGAAATTTCAAGAATGGCTTTCACCTTTGGGCTTGGAAGTTGCTTGGCTTTCAGGCAGCTTAGGTAAAAAAGCCAAAAGAGAAGCCAAAGAACGCTTACTTAATAATGAAGTGGCCATTGCCATTGGCACCCATGCTTTGTTTCAAGATGATGTGGCATTTGCGAATTTGGGTTTGGTTGTGGTGGATGAGCAGCATCGATTTGGTGTTTCTCAGCGCTTATCTTTGAAAAACAAAGGTTTAGATGTGCATCAGTTGATGATGTCAGCAACGCCGATTCCCCGAACATTGGCCATGAGTTTTTTTGCTGATTTAGATGTATCTGTGATTGATGAGCTGCCACCGAACCGAACGCCGATTGTGACCAAATTGGTCAGTGATGCTCGTCGCTCACAAGTGGAAGGTTATGTGAGGAACACATGTTCGAAAGGTCAACAAGCTTACTGGGTGTGTCCGTTGATTGAAGAAAGCGAAACCTTGCAATTGCAAACGGCAGTGGATACGCAAGAAGAATTAAAACTGGCTTTGCCTGAGTATCGCATTGGTTTGGTGCATGGGCGCATGAAAGCGGCAGAAAAAGCCCAAGTGATGCAAGACTTTAAAAATGCACAATTGGATATTTTGGTTGCCACCACCGTGATTGAAGTAGGCGTTGATGTGCCCAATGCCAGCTTGATGGTGATTGAACATGCTGAACGCATGGGCTTATCACAACTGCATCAATTGCGTGGTCGAGTGGGTCGTGGTAGCGCTGCCAGTGTGTGTGTATTGATGTTTTGTGAGCCATTAAGCCAATTGGCCAAAGCGCGCTTAAAAGTGATTTATGAGCACACTGATGGCTTTGAGATTGCGCGCGAGGATTTGAATATTCGAGGCCCAGGGGAGTTCTTAGGGGCCAGACAAAGCGGAGCACCAATGCTGCGTTTTGCCAATTTAGAAGAAGATTTAGAACTGTTAGAACAAGCACGTGATTTAGCACCCGTGTTATTAGGGCAATATCCAGAAGCAGTGGATGCACATTTGAATCGTTGGCTGGCCAGCCGTGAGCAGTATTTGGGTGCTTGAGCGTTATCTTAAATAAAAATAATAAAATTTTAATACAATTTACAAAGGTTGGAAATGAACAACAAATATAGGGATTTATTGGTAGAAAATTTCCAAATAGCTTTACAAGCGGCAATGCCACAAGGGAAAATATTACCTTTCTTACCAAAAACAAAACCCAAAGGTCGGGTGGTTGTGGTAGGCGCAGGCAAAGCTGCCTCGAGTATGGCGGTTGAATTAGAGGCAGTTTGGCCATATGCAGATGTGCCATTGACTGGTTTGGTGATTACCCGTTATGGGCATGGTTTACCAACGAAATACATTGAAGTTGTGGAGGCGTCGCATCCCATACCTGACGCATGTGGTCTTGATGCCGCTCATCGCTTATTGAGGCTGGTACAAGATTTAAACGCAGATGATTTGGTGATTGCATTGATGTCAGGTGGTGCATCGGCTTTGTTGTCTTTGCCTGCACTGGGCATGACACTTCATGATAAACAACAAGTGAATCGGCAATTATTGGCCAGTGGTGCGCCCATTGAGAAAATGAATGCCGTTCGCAAGCATTTGTCCGCCATAAAAGGTGGCCACTTGGCTCAGGCTGCTTTTCCGGCACAGGTTTTGACTTTGGCTATTTCAGATGTGGTTGGTAATGATCTCAGTGTGATTGGCTCTGGCCCAACGGTGGCAGATGCCAGTACGGTGGCTGAAGTTTTGAATGTGATTGCTGAGTATGAAATTGATTTACCATTGGGCGTTCAAACGTTTTTGCAACAAGAATTAGCCGTTATTGAAACCCCAAAAGCTTTGGACAACAGCCAAGAGGCGCATGTCATTATTACACCTGATCAAGCTTTTCAGGCTGCCATTGCCCATGCACAAGGTTTGGGGTGGCAAGTGATGTATCTGGGCGATCGAATCAGTGGTGAAGCCAAAGAAGTTGCTCATGTGTTTTCTGGCTTGGCTGCGCATTTGTCTGATCAGGTATTGACGCAAGGGACTCCTTGGTTGATTTTGTCTGGTGGCGAAACCACAGTGACCTTGCCTCAGAATGTTGTGGGACAGGGCGGTCGCAACAGTGAGTTTTTGTTGGGATTTCTGTGTGATGTGCAAGATAGCATACAAGTGTATGCCTTAGCAGCAGACACTGATGGAATTGATGGCAGCGAAGACAATGCAGGAGTCTGGATTACCCCGATGACGTGGGAGAAATCGTTGGCACTGGGTTTGGATGCAAAAACAGCATTAAAGACGCATCAGGCGTTTTCTTTTTTTGCAGGTTTAGAGCAATTGTTGATCACCACACCAACACGAACAAATATTAATGATTACCGCGCCATTTTATTGGTGTCGAAATAAAGGATTTGCATGAAGCGTTTGATCATCACAATGGGTTTTGGTTTGTTGGCATTGTCAATATCGAAGATGGCATTCGCTGATGATGAGCATACCCAAAATGCCAAATCTGTAGCCATCGAACAAGAAATTGCAGCGGATACAGAATTGTTGGCTGAGTTAAATGGTTTGAAAAATCTGCTGGTGTATGAGGATTTTAATTTTGATGGCATTAAAGACTTTGCCATCATGGACTCACAACCAGCTTGTCAGCAAACCAGTTCGTATAAAATTTTTTTAGGCAGTGCCAAGAATCAAAAATTTGAATACTCACCAGATTTAAGCAAGTTATCGCAAGAATATTGTGGTTTTTTGAATCTTGATAAAAGTGAACATGTTATCAAGGTGGTCATGAAAAAAGGGTGTTGTAACCATTTATTGGAGACATACCGTGTTGTGGACAATAAACCAGTTCTGTGGATACGAGATGACATTAGTTTAGATGGTGATGCTTATGAGTATTTAGAGCGCACAGAATTTGATCATCTTGGCAACCAAATCAGTCAAAAAAGCAGTGCTCGTTTTGTTGCGCCAGAAGATGAAAAGTTCAAACCCTTGTTCGCATTTGACTGGGGTAAACGGGTTAAGCAGACTTTGTATGTGTATGAATTGCCTAGTGGGCAAGTTGACTTGGCATCTGTTAAGCGAGGCAGCAACGAGATTGTGTATAGCTTGCGCTTGAGTAAAAATCATCCTTCGAAAAAAACCACGTTACCAGCGGTACTGACATACGATAAAAATAAGCAAGCATTGTGTGTGAAGCATGATGGTGTTGAGTACACGGTGTATGATGCACCAAATCAGCGCGGTATTAAAACGGTTGTAGATGGGAAGCAGCAGTTTTTCTTGGCGGATAAGGATCAGCACAGTCAACAAGGTGCATTAGAGAATATATTGACCAGTAAAATGAGCAATGTGCTCGCAGGAACATGCCCATAACTTGTTTTTGCCAGACTGATTGCCCATTTGAAAAAGCCAAAAGCATTGCGTTTTGGCTTTTTTCATTGGATGATGGTCATTGATTTTTGGATTCTTTGGATTGGACTGCGTACATGAACATGATTTACCCATTGTCTGCATTTAACGATAACTATATTTGGTGCATACAAGCAAGCCAAGGTTTACTGGTGGTTGATCCAGGGGATGCAAAGCCTGTTCTTACCCATTTGGCGAACACTGGCATGCCATTGTTGGAAATTTGGATTACACACCATCACAATGATCACATTGGTGGCGTTAAGGCATTGCAGGCTGCTTATCCAAATGTGCTTATTCGTGGTTCTCGGTTTTTACAATCATTAATTGATGTTACAAATATTCAAGATGATGGCAGTGCTTTTCAGATAAGCGACAAAAAAGATCATTGTTTGGATGTGACTGTCTGGGATACACCAGGACACACTGCATCACATCAGGTGTACTTATTGCAAGGTGAAAATCAATTGCATGTTTTTTGTGGTGATACTTTGTTTAGCGCTGGATGTGGCCGCGTGTTTGATGGCACCATCGAGGATTTGTACCAAAGCTTCGAGCGTTTTAAAACCTTGCCAGAAAACACCTTGTTTTACCCTGCACATGAGTATACTGCTGCTAATTTGGGGTTTGCTTTGGCAGTAGAGCCAGAGAATGCTGATGTTCAGGCGGCCTTACAGTCTGCAAAAGAACAGGTTTTGACCTTGCCTGTGACTTTAGAGCATGAAAGACGAGTGAATCCTTTTTTGCGAATTGATGAAAAAACCGTGTTAGCAGGGTTGATTCAAGAAGGTTGTTCACCTCGAACGCCAGAGGATGTTTTTTCTGCTTTGCGAACGTGGAAGAATCGTTTTTAATCTAGGGAACACACTATTTGCAGTGTAGTGCAATGAAAAATTGAATAAAAGCCATGCCAATACAGCATGGCTTTTGTTTTTTGAATGCACAATAGGCTGGTGTTCAAATGTCTTTAGGACTCAAAGGAGAACATTGGTAAATCTTGAGCGTATTGCAATGTTTTTAATCGAGTGGCTTGATCATAAATGCCACAAGTCACAATCAATTCATCAGGTGCAAACTCAGATAAAAAATGCTCAATAGCTAGGCTTTGTGATGCCACCGTACCGACAAAAGAGCAACTTAGCGCGCTGGCCGCCATGTCTTTTTCACTGGCATTCCAATAGCTTTCCATGTCTTTTATGGGTTTGGGGATTAAACCTGCATTGCCACGACGAAGTTGGACAAAGCTTTGCTGTTTGGAAGTGAACTGGTAGCGCGCTTCTTCTATGCTATCGCTTAATAAAAGATTCGCGGCAATGCTGACATAAGGCTTGGCTAATGATTGCGATGGGCGAAAAGTCGATCGGTATACATGAATGGCTTGCTTGAGCATTTGTGGTGCAAAGTGAGAAGCAAATGCATAAGGTAGACCAAAGTAAGCAGCCATTTGTGCACCATACAAGCTAGAACCCAAAATCCACAATGGAATATTTAGGCCTTGGCCAGGGATTGCGCGTATTGTGTCATTCAGATTGGTTGATTGCAGATAAGCTTGTAATTCTAAAACATCATCAGGGAAACGTTCAGAATCTTCCATCGTGCGATGTAAAGCATCCGCTGTGGCCAAGTCACTACCAGGGGCACGACCTAATCCTAAGTCAATGCGATTGGGAAACAAGGATTCCAATGTGCCAAATTGCTCTGCAATCACCAAAGGAGAATGGTTTGGTAACATAATGCCACCAGAACCCAGACGGATGCGTTGAGTATGGTTACCAAGATGGCACAATAGCAAAGATGTCGCTGCGCTGGCGATGCCCGGCATATTGTGGTGCTCTGCCAACCAAAATCGCTTAAAACCACACTGTTCTGCCATTTGTGCCATTTGCACACTTTGTGCGATGGCCGTTGCTGCGGTTTGTCCTTCACCAATGGGAACCAAGTCCAAAAAAGAAATTGGAATGCGCATATTGTATTGTTCCTTATTTAGCACTACGCCATTATCGTGCATTAAAGTTTGATTGTTCGTTTTTTTTCAATGTTGTTTTGAATCATTTGCAAAGTAAAAGCATTAAAACGATTTTTCATGTCCAACAGCTGCTGTGCTTGTTGAGAATGGATGGGTTGGCCATCGGGTGCCAGTTGGGTTTGTAAAATGGCATAAAATGCAGTTTCACGTTGTTGTTCACAAACTTTGTTTGCCTGTAAGGCGATGTTAGCTGCATCTGTTGTTGCATCTGGTGTCTTAGAGATGTAGTCATTTAAGCAATCAACTAGATTTTGTCCTGCGGTATTTCTGGCTTCGCTGTTGTAAAAATCATTTCGACTGATGCTTACTGGCTCATAGCTGGTACAAGCGCTCAATAAGGTAGTACTTAAGATTGTTGCACATAATAATGATTGTAAGCGCATACTGGTTTTCAAACTTTCAAAATCATTGAGTTTCATGGTGCTTAGAAATAACAGAATCATGCATGATTTGCAACTTTTGCCATTGAAATGACTTTAAAGCCAAAAGAATACTCGGTAGGATGGGATGTGCAGGCTATGGATAACGATACAAGTTTATAAAGGATATTCAATGATTGAAGCATGGCAACAAATAGACGCTGTTTTTGAAGATCATTTATTGCAAAGTGATGATGTATTACAACAGGTTTTACAAAACAATAAAGACGCAAATTTACCTCAAATTGATGTGGCGCCGATGCAAGGCAAAATGCTTTATATTTATGCGCTCATGGTGAGTGCCAAGCGAATTTTGGAAATAGGAACTTTGGGCGGTTATAGTTCTATTTGGATGGCACGCGCTTTGCCTGAAGGAGGGGAGCTCATTACGCTTGAGTATGATGAAAAACATGCCCAAGTTGCTGCTAAAAATATAGCATTGGCCGGATTGCAAGATAAGATTACGATTATTCAAGGAGCAGCACTGGACAGTTTGCCTCATTTAGACAATAACAAGCCTTTTGATTTGGTGTTTATTGATGCAGATAAAGTTAATAATGCTGCCTATTTGGAATGGGCTTTGAGATACAGTCGTCAAGGTACCGTTATTATTGGTGACAATGTGGTGCGTCAAGGTCGAATTTTGGATTTGGAAGATGAGGATGAGAACATCAATGGTGTGCGTTTGTTTTTAGCCAAATTGGCCCAAGAAAAAAAATTGATTTCAACAGCGATTCAAACGGTCAGCACTAAGGGGTGGGATGGTTTTTCATTGTCTATTGTACAAAAATAGTAACCTATTGAAATCACGACAAATTTAATTATAAAAACCACATCATGATGATTGATGTGGTTTTTATTTGGCTATGGGAAATATGTAGTTACTATTTAAATGTTTTCTTCTTCAGGCATCCATGAGTCATCTAACCAGATATTCTCCAGTAGTTGGGTAATCGCTTCTTTTTCATCTTTGTTTGCGGTACCAGAAATCCCCATAGACTGACTAGAACCATATGCGATGCGCAAGCAATAGTTCTCATGAGTGTCTGCCAGTTTTTTATCGATTTCTTTTTCCAATGCGTTTAGAACAGCTTGGCTGGGTTTTTGTTTGGCATTTTTATCAAATAAAATTTCTATTCGTAACATATCGCATGACCTTTATTTCATGAAAATTAAGATATCAAAACCATCATAATCGCACTTTTGATTGATTGCAACAGTTAATCAATTTGAAGTTGGATTTTAAACAGAATTCACAAGAAAATATTATCACCTTATTATCTGAAACGTTAAATCAAGTTTTTTGCATATTTTATTAGATGGTAGTTAATATATTGTATACAGTAGTAAATTTAATGTATTGACCCTGAAAAACCAGTTTATATTGATTAATTGTTTTGAGTCATGGAAAAATATTTCCAATAGATAACAACAAGATGACTTGTGCCTTAAACTTGCCCTTTGACGAAAATATAAAGCTGTGATTATATGAGTTTATCATGGCAAACGCATTTACAATTGACCGTGCAATAGAGAAAATACAAAGAGGAGTAAATATAAAATGGATTTACAAAAATTTTTTGAGACAGTGGGTGGTTGGGTATGGGGGCCAGCAATGCTGGTGTTGTTGGTTGGTACCGGCGTATTGCTCACCATTCGTTTAAGAGGTTTGCAATTTACAAAATTACCAATGGCCATGAAACAGGTCTTTGCCAAGGCTGAAGAACAAGACAAACAAGAAGGTGACGTATCGCATTTTGCTGCGTTGATGACGGCACTGTCGGCAACCATTGGTACAGGTAATATTGCTGGTGTTGCGACTGCGGTGGTAATGGGTGGCCCGGGTGCAATTTTTTGGATGTGGATTACCGCTATTTTCGGTATGGCAACCAAATACGCAGAAGGTATTTTGGCGGTTAAGTACCGTATTACCAATAGCCGTGGTGAAATGGCTGGTGGTCCAATGTACTATATCGAGCATGGCTTAAAGTGGAAATGGCTAGCCATGACGTTTGCTTTTTTTGCAGTGGTTGCTTCTTTTGGTATTGGCAGCTCAGTGCAATCGAACTCAGTAGCACAATCTATTAATGCTTCTTTTGGTATTAGTAATGCAGCAACCGGTATCGTTTTAACGGTATTAACTGCGATTGTTGTTTTGGGTGGTATTAAATCGATTTCTAAAGCTGCTTCTGTGATTGTACCTGTGATGGCTGTGGTTTATGTTTTGGGCGGTTTGGCCATTTTAGTCACTCACATGAGCGAAATTATCCCTGCTATTTCTTTGATTTTTACTGATGCATTTACAGGTAAAGCAGTAGCTGGTGGTGCTTTGGGTACTGTGATTCGCTTTGGTGTGGCGCGTGGCGTTTTCTCAAACGAAGCCGGTATGGGTTCAGCTCCCATTGCAGCAGCAGCTGCAAAAACAGACCACCCTGGTCGCCAAGCCATGGTATCAATGACAGGTACGTTTATTGACACCATTATCGTGTGTTCGATTACAGGCGTTGCTTTGGTTATTGGTGGTATGTATTTAGATGGACAAACTGGTGCAGCATTGACTACATTAACGTTTGATAAATTATTGCCAGGTTGGGGTGGTTATATCGTAACGTTTGGTTTGATTTTCTTTGCTTACTCGACCATTTTGGGTTGGTGTTATTACGGTGAAAAATGTGCTGCTTACCTATTTGGTGACAAAGCCATTATGCCTTACCGAGTAATCTATGTTGCAACTGTTATGATTGGCTGCGTTGCGAGCTTGGATTTGGTTTGGGCTGCGGCAGATACCTTCAACGGTTTGATGGCCATTCCTAACTTAATTGCCTTGTTATTGTTATCTGGTGTTGTGGTTTCTGAAACCAATGATTACTTAAACAAATTAAAAACTGGCGAATTGCCAAAACCATAAATTCATATAATATGTATTAATATTATAAGTTAACAAAAAAGCCAGCTTAAGCTGGCTTTTTTGTTTTTGGTGATTTTTCTATTGCTAGCAATAAAGCATGTTGATTGGGTGGGCATAAAAAAACTGCATATTGATTGAATATGCAGTTTAAAATAAATTTTATTGTGATTGATATGTATTGTGCTATCAATTTTCTTGGTTCTAACTTGATGTGTGTGTTGATTCGTTTAATGGCTTATCCTTAAACGAAGCGCAAATTATATCACCATCATTATTTATATCAAATGAATAAAATTCTTTATTAATTAAATACATGAATTTAAGTGATTGCCGGTTAAAACCAATGGCATGGCTTGAAATGAGAATGTTCAGCCCTCATTAGATAATGAATCATGAGTAAAATTTGAACAAAGGTTAAAGTGAATGACACACCAATTGATAAACCCAAAAAACGTCTTTAATAGCTTGCAATATGGTTTTAGCCAAGCGGTATTGGCAACAGGTGCGAAGCACTTGTTTTTATCAGGCCAAGTGGCCGTGGATAAAAATGAGCGTACACTTGCCGCTGACATGAAAACTCAAACCACTGCATGTTTAAACAATATTGATGTGGTATTACAATCAGCCAATGCCCAAAAAGAGCACATCACGGTCTTGCGAATTTACATCAAGCAAAGTGCCAGTAGTCCTGAAGAGCAAGCTGATATTACATCTGCATTAAAAGAGTATTTTGGTGATTATGCACCGGCATCCTCATGGATTGTGGTGAGTGGATTATCTTTACCTGAATGGTTAATTGAGATTGAAGCACAAGCGGTTATCCCTGATTCGCTGTGATGATTCAAAATGCCGTTCATTGGACGAATGGCATTTCATCACATGGTAATGACAGCGTATGCTTGTTTGGCAATACGGGAAACCTTAGCGTCTATTTTGAAAAAAATCTTGTAACAAGGTGGTGCTTTCATCTGCCAAGATGCCACCAATTACAGCAGTATGTTGATTCAAAGGTTTCGCAAACAAGTCCATGATGCTGCCTGCAGCACCCATTTTAGGCTCTTTGGCAGCATAAATTACCCGTTTGACTCGTGCTTGTATCAATGCACTGGCGCACATCGGGCATGGCTCCAGTGTGACATAAACATCGCATTCATTGAGTCGGTAGTTTTGTAAAGTCTCACCTGCAAGAGTCAATGCATTGATTTCTGCATGGTGACTAATGGCATGGTCGGTGATGCAACTGTTGTGGCTGGTGGCAATGATGTTGTTGTGATGAACCACTACCGCACCCACAGGCACTTCGCCTAGTTGCGCTGCTGTCTTGGCTGCTTGTAAAGCGTGCTTCATGTGAGTCACCATGATGGCCTCAGGCAGCAAGGGTGCAACGGGCTTGTGTGTTTGAATCGCTTGTGCCAATGATTGTTTGTTTTCTGCTGTTAATGCATGAACATCTATATGATTCACCACTGCAAAAAACTGCCACAATACCCGTTGGGTAATGGTTAAACCTTCTGCTTTTAATTGCAAAAACAAACTGACAATGTTGTGTTGCTGCAAATCGAAGAGGGTTGTAATGCCTCTTTCTTGCAAGGCGAGTAGAACATTGGGGCTAAAAGGCGGCGTGCTTAATATCATATGCTTTACAGGTGAAAAAGCCCCACTAAAAAGTGAGGCTTTGGTTGGTTTATTATTTATCTTTTTGTTCAGTATCTTTGTCTTTTTTCTTGCCTGCATCTTTTTTCTCGGTTTTGGCTGCATTACCAACAGCAGCTTGCCAAGCGGCAGGGTCTTTTAACAAAGACAGACTTTTGGCCAATTGTTCGTCATTTTCAGGTGTCGGGTTGCGACGACGTTCAATTTCTTCTTCAATACTCAACGGTTTTTCATCAGCTTGAGGGATATCGACTTCGGTTGTGTCTTTTTCAACTATTTTGCCTTTGACTTCTTCACCGCCTTTTGGATTGCTCAAGTGACCGGCTAAGTCAGCTTCACGTGTTTCAAATTTGCGGGTTTTGTCTGTGACTTCGACGTCAGGAACAATACCTTGAGCTTGAATGGAGCGATCATTTGGGGTGTAGTAAAGAGCCGTGGTGATTTTCACGCCACCGCCATTACTTAGTGGAATCAAGGTTTGAACTGAGCCTTTACCAAAGCTTTGTGTACCAACGACCACAGCACGTTTGTGGTCTTGCAAAGCACCTGCGACAATTTCAGAAGCAGACGCAGAGCCCGAGTTCACCAGTACGGTTAATGGAATGGTTCTGGCTTCAGCAGGTAGGCTAGACAATGGATCTTTGGCTTTACTGTCCATCAAATAATCATTTTTGGTGGCATTCAAAACCATGCCCTTTTTGCCATCACGACCTTTGGTGCTTACCACAGCAGATCCTTCTGGTAAAAAAGCGGCAGAAACACCGACTGCACCGTTAAGTAGACCACCTGGATCATCACGCAAGTCTAAAACAATTCCCTTTAACGGTGCTTTGTTAGCAATGGTTAAATCTTTAACTGCTTTGGCAACCAGTTCAGTGGTTGGCTCTTGGAATTGAATCACACGAACATAACCATAATCAGGTTCAATTAATTTGCTGCGAACGCTTTTCACTTGAATAATCGCGCGGTTCATTTTCACAACAATGGGTTGTGTTTGGTCTTTGCGAGACAAAGTCAGCGTAATGCTAGTGCCAGGTTTGCCACGCATGAGTTTAACGGCCTCTGTGGTGCTCATGCTGCGGGTGGATTCATCGTTAATCTTTACAATAAAATCACCGCTTTTCACGCCGGCTTTTTCAGCAGGTGTTTCTTCAATAGGGGACACCACCTTGATGAAGCCATTTTCAGACATGATTTCCATGCCCAAGCCACCAAACTCACCACTGGTGGTTTCGCGCATGTCTGCAAAGTCTTGTTGATCCAGATAATCGGAATGTGGATCCAAAGAAGAGACCATGCCTTTGATGGCATCTTGAATCAATTTATCATCTTTGGTTTCTTGATAATAATTGGCTTTAATTTGGCCATAGACTTCGGCCATGGTGCGAATGTCTTGAACAGGTAAGCTATCAGGCTCTTTATTGGCAAAGCTCTGTGCGCTTAAACTCAGTACGATCCCCGTAAATGTACCTAAAGTATATAGCGTAATTTTTTTAAACGTATTTTTTGGTTGAGGCATATTCGTCTCTTTTAAGTTTCTTTATTGTCATGACAGCAGCGTAATCAAAACAAGCATATTGAATTTTTTGATAAAGGACAATAGTCAGCGGGTAAAAAATTGCTAACGAACCCAAGATAATGGGTTCATGGCCTGACCACGATAGCGTATTTCAAAGTATACCCCTTTTTCTTCATCGGGCAACTGTCCACTGCTGCCAATGCTTTGAGAGGCACTGATTTTTTGAGCATTGCTCACAGCAATATTAGACAGTCCAGTATAAACCGTTAAATATTGTCCGCCATGGTCAATAATGACGGTTGAGCCGTAACCTGGCAAGTGGCCGGCGAAGGCAACATCACCGGCAGCAACAGCTTTGACGGATCCTTGACCTGCAATATAGATACCACGCCATGCGCCGCCACTGGATTTGCTTTGACCAAAACGGGCTGCAATTGTACCGGACATGGGTAAGCGCATTTTGCCTTGCAAGCGGCTAAAGGAATTTTGTTCTTGAGCAACGACAATGGCTTTGCCATGGCTTGGCGCCAGTGCCATGTCTTCTGCTGTTAATCCATGGCTGTTATCTATCGTGGGTGTTTTGGTATTCTCCACTTGGGTTTTGGTGGGTGCTTGAGCCGTTTGGGTTGGTTTTTTTTGTTTTTGTGCCGCAGCTTGTTGCTGTTTTTTCAATAAAGCAGCTTGGGCTTGTTGCTGTTTTTGTACCTGAGCCAGACGATTTCGTTCTCTTTCTTGTGCTTGTTTGCGTGCTTTTTCGGCACTTTTGCGTGCAATGTCGGCAATCACATGATTCAGACGCTTTTCATCTTGTTTTAATGTTGCAATGTTTTTTGTCTGAGTTGCAATGTCTTTTTGCAATTGACTGCTTTTTTGGGCAGCTTGTGAGTTTTTATTTTGTAACTGAGCCAAGAGTGTTTTTTGTTCACTTTGCAGTGATTTTATTTTATTCAGTTGGGCGTTAATTTGTTTTTCTTGTGCGAGCACGGTTTTTTGTTCTGCCAATAAATCCTGAATGGCTTTTTGGTTGGCATTTTGGATGTAGCGCACATATTGTAACTGCCGACCCTTTTGGTTCGGTTCGCTGTTTTTAACCAATAAAATTAAAGCATCTGGCTGCTTGTTTTTGTAATGGCTATTGAGCAAACGGCTCACTTGCGCTTTGCTATTATTCAGTTTGGTTTGTAAGGCTTGGTTGTTTTTTTGTAGTTTTTGCAAGTCTTGCCAATAACCCGCTTGGGTTTTGTTGACTTTGTTTAATGCGACTTCTTGTGAGCTGATTTGACTTTGAAGTTGCTGGATGTTTTTTTGAACGTTGATGTTGCTTTGTTGCTGTGCTCGCAATTGTTGTTGCGCTTTGCTGATTTCTTGCTGCACTTGTTTTAATTCAGTTGCCTGAGTAGCAGGCGCCGCCTGCCCAGCGTTTGCTAGGCAGAAGGTGCTGCTGACCATGATTAAAAATCGATGGATGGATTTCATTTATTTGAATTCAATCAGATTGTGACCTGACATTTCAGTCGGTTGAGGAACGTCTAACATTGCCAACAATGAAGGTGCAATGTCTTTCAATGCGCCACCGGCTTGAATGGTGGCTTCTTTACCAACATACAAAAAAGGCACTTGGTTGGTGGTGTGTTGGGTGTGCTTTTGGCCATTCGAGTGGTCAAACATGTTTTCACAATTGCCATGGTCAGCTGTAACCAATACTTGGCCATTGTTAGCAAGCGCAGCAGCAACGACTTGGGCAACACAATTGTCCAAGGTTTCCACGGCTTTAATCGATGCTTCTAAGTTGCCTGTGTG
>JASLBZ010000064.1 GCA_030146285.1 Neisseriaceae bacterium
ATTTACTGACGCCTCGCAAGCAAAAGTCAACAATGGTGGTGATGATTTTTTCTTTGTCCACGGGGGATTCAAAATTCGGCGTAATGGGGCTCACCACGGCTTCTGTCATCGCACCGATAATACAGTTAGCGGTGATATCAATGTCTTCTAATTCAAATTCATTGCTGTTAACGCCGTTACTGAGAATCTGAGCAATGGCTTGGGCGAATAATTTGCGACAGCGGATCCGCTCCGCTTCGACCAAAGTATCCACCGGTTCTGTCATAAAGGCATAAGCAAGCTTGGAGCCTGCCAATGCACGCCTAACAAAAGAATGAATGGCTGAAATTAAATTTTCTTGGGCTGAGTATTCGCTGCGCTTGCCAATCTCATTGATTAAATGCACTTCATGCAGCACAGCATCAGTCAGAATTTCTACCATCAATTGGGATTTAGATTGGAAGTAGCGATAAATTAAACCTGTAGAAATGCCAGCTTGTTCGGCAATGGTGGAAACCTGAGCATCTTTAAAGCCGCCAACGGCAATAATGCTGCGTGCGGTCTGGATAATTTGTTGACGATTTTTTTTCAATCGTTCTTGCATCATGGGGGAGCGTTTGTAAGCCATATTTTTTTATTTCAAAACAGTATTGGGCAATTATAACGCTTTTTCATCAGGTATAAAATCATATATTGAATAATGATTCACTTTTTTAAAAAATTACGTTACTATAAATGAATCGAAATTCAATATTTGTCGTGCTAGGAAAAAATAGCACCAACAAGAACACAATAAAATTGCCAAAGGAGAAGTGAGATGCAAATTAAAACCATTAATTTTGGTCTGGGTGAAGACATTGATATGTTGCGAGATGCCGTGAAACATTTTTGCGATCAAGAAATTGCACCCTTGGCTGAGCAAGTGGATAAGGACAATCACTTCCCTGAGCATTTGTGGAAAAAATTAGGCGACATGGGCTTGTTGGGCATTACCGTTAGTGAAGAATACGGTGGCTCGAACATGGGTTACTTAGCGCATATCGTGGCGATGGAAGAAATCTCTCGTGCCAGTGCTGCCATTGGTTTGTCTTATGGTGCGCATTCGAATTTGTGTGTGAATCAAATCAACCGCCATGGTACTGCCGAGCAAAAAGAGCGCTTTTTACACAAATTGGTAAGCGGTGAATTTGTTGGTGCTTTGGCGATGTCTGAGCCTAATGCTGGTTCTGATGTGGTGAGCATGCAGTTGCGTGCCGATAAAAAGGGTGACAACTACGTTCTTAACGGCTCAAAAATGTGGATTACCAATGGTGGCGATGCTGATGTGATTGTGGTTTATGCCAAAACAGACGTCGCAGCCGGCGCTCAAGGCATGACTGCCTTTTTGGTCGAAAAAAACAGTGTGGGTTTCTCTCATGGCTCGCATTTGGATAAATTGGGCATGCGTGGTTCGAATACGTATCCATTATTCTTTGATGATTGTGAAGTGCCTGCTGCCAATATTTTGGGTGGCTTGGGCAATGGCGTGAAAGTTTTGATGAGTGGTTTGGATTATGAGCGTGCTGTTTTAAGTGGTGGCCCATTGGGCATTATGGATGCTTGCTTGGATGTGGTGATTCCTTACTTACATGATCGTAAACAGTTTGGTGAATCGATTGGGCAATTCCAATTGATGCAAGGCAAATTGGCCGATATGTATTCAACGTGGTTGGCTTGTAAGGCTTTGGTTTACGCCGTGGGCAAAGCTTGTGATGAATCGAATCATGATCGTGCGCTTCGCAAAGATGCAGCCAGTGCCATTTTGTATGCAGCAGAAAAAGCCACGTGGATGGCAGGTGAAGCCATTCAAGCCTTAGGTGGCAATGGTTACATCAATGAATATGCGACAGGACGCTTATGGCGTGATGCAAAACTGTATGAAATTGGTGCCGGTACTTCAGAAATTCGCCGCATGTTAATTGGTCGAGAACTGTTTAACGAATCAAAATAATCATAAGGGAAAACTGTTATGTCAGTGATTCAAAGCCAAATCAACCCACGCAGTGACGAATTTAAGAAAAACAAAGAAGTCATGCTGGAACAAATTCAAGAGTGGCGTGAATTAAGCCATACCATTCAACAATCGGGTGGTGAAAAAGCCTGCGCCAAACACATAGCGCGTGGCAAGTTGTTGGTGCGTGACCGAATCAATCTGTTGGTCGATGCTGGTAGCAGCTTTTTAGAAGTGGGGCAGCTGGCGGCCAATGGCATGTACGGCAATGAAGTGCCATCTGCTGGTGTGGTGGCAGGTATTGGTAAAGTACAAGGTCAGTTGTGCATGATTGTCGCTAATGATGCGACGGTTAAAGGCGGTACGTATTACCCCATGACGGTGAAAAAGCATTTACGCGCGCAAGAAATTGCCGAACAAAATGGTTTGCCATGCATTTATTTGGTGGATTCA
Organism: Neisseriaceae bacterium; assembly: GCA_030146285.1. Taxonomy (GTDB): domain Bacteria; phylum Pseudomonadota; class Gammaproteobacteria; order Burkholderiales; family Neisseriaceae; genus JASLFS01. Next base: position 2,423 of record JASLBZ010000064.1, read on the forward strand.
GGCGGTGCATTCTTGCCATTACAAGATGAAGTGTTCCCAGACAGAGATCACTTTGGTCGCATTTTCTACAACCAAGCACAAATGTCAGCCAAGGCCATTCCACAAGTGGCGGTGGTGATGGGCAGTTGTACTGCTGGCGGTGCTTATGTACCTGCAATGTCGGACGAAACCGTGATTGTGCGCAACCAAGGCACGATTTTCCTGGGTGGTCCGCCATTGGTAAAAGCAGCAACAGGCGAAGTGGTTACAGCAGAAGAGCTCGGTGGTGGCGATGTGCACACCCGTATCTCGGGGGTGGCGGATTACTTGGCTGAAAACGATGCGCATGCCTTGGGTTTGGCACGCCAAATTGTGAGCCATTTTAACCATCAACCTGCGAGCCCTTGTGTGATCAATGAGAGCTATCAAGAGCCAGTTTGCAATATGGAAGACATTTACGGTGTGATTCCAAGCGACAAACGCAAGCCTTTTGATGTGCGTGAAATCATTGCGCGCATTGTCGATGGTTCTGTTTTAGATGAATTCAAACCCCAATTTGGCACGACGTTAATTACCGGTTTTGCTCATATCTATGGCATGCCAGTGGGGATTATTGCCAATAATGGCATTTTGTTTGCAGAGTCTTCGCAAAAAGGTGCTCACTTTATTGAATTGTGTTCACAGCGCAATATTCCTTTGGTTTTCTTACAGAACATTACCGGCTTTATGGTGGGTAAAAAATATGAGAATGAAGGCATTGCCAAGCACGGTGCCAAACTGGTGATGGCGGTGGCTACTGCCAAAGTACCTAAAATCACGGTATTGATTGGCGGCTCATTTGGTGCGGGTAACTATGGTATGTGTGGGCGCGCTTACTCACCACGTTTTTTATGGACTTGGCCAAATGCCCGTATTTCTGTGATGGGTGGCGAGCAGGCAGCCAGTGTGTTGGCAACGGTGAGAAAAGACAGCTTGGCAATACAAGGCGAGTCTTGGGACAGCACTGAAGAAGAAGCCTTTAGAGAAAAAATTCGCCAGCAATATGAAGAGCAAGGTCACTCGTTCTATGCTTCAGCAAGACTTTGGGATGATGGTGTGATTGATCCGATGGACACTCGAAAAGTATTGGGTTTGAGTTTGGCAGCAACGCTCAATGTGCCGATTGAAGATACCCATTTTGGCGTGTTCAGAATGTAATTCAAAAAAGAATAATAAATTCAAAGGAGACAAGAACATGAGTGAAGCCATGCTAGAAATCCAAGAACAAGGCAGTGTCGTGACGGTTTGGTTAAATCGCGCGCCTTTGCACAATGCTTTTAATGCTCAGTTAATTCAAGATTTGATTCATTGCTTTAAAGCTTTACACACAAGAGACGATGTTCGAGTGGTGGTGTTAGGAGGCAAGGGCAAGAGTTTTTCTGCCGGTGCAGACTTGAACTGGATGCAAGAACTAGGACAAGCCGATTTTGCCCACAATCAACAAGATGCAGAACAATTGGCATTGATGCTGTATTTATTAAATACCTTGCCACAAACCACCATTGCCCGCGTGCAAGGTGCTGCTTTGGGTGGTGGTATGGGTTTGGCCAGTGCTTGTGATATTTGCATTGCCAGTGACAAAGCCGTGTTTGCCACTTCTGAAGTGCGTTTTGGTTTGGCGCCATCGACCATTAGCCCTTATGTGTTGGCAGCCATTGGTCAACGCCAAGCATCGCGTTATTTTTTAAGTGCTGAGCGCATCAACGCTGAGCAAGCTTTGGCAATGGGCTTGGTGCATGAAGTGTGCACGCCTGAAGCTTTGGATGAGCGCATTGTGGTCTTAATTAATGAGTTGCTAAAAGGCTCACAAAAAGCACAGGCAGCCTGTAAAGAATTGATTCGCATGGTGGTGAATCAACCCGTAACAGAAGAGCTGCGCATCAAAACGTCGAAACACATTGCAGCGCTTCGCTCTAGCGAAGAAGCCAAAGAAGGCTTGGGTGCTTTCTTGAATAAACGAGCGGCGACATGGTGCGAAAGCCATGATATGCCTCAAGATGCGAGCTAAGCTAAAGGATAAGCAAAATGTTTAAAAAGATTCTAATTGCCAACCGTGGCGAAATCGCATGCCGAGTGATTCGCACTGCTCAAAAAATGGGCATTCAAACTGTGGCTGTTTATTCCGACGTGGATGCCAATGCGCAGCACGTCAAACTAGCTGATGAAGCCATTGCTTTGGGTGGTTTGGGTGCGCGCGACAGCTATTTGTTGATTGATAAAATCATTGCTGCTGCTAAGGCCACTGGTGCGGAAGCGATTCATCCAGGTTATGGCTTTTTGTCAGAAAATGAAGCTTTTGCCCAAGCATGTTTGGACAACGGTATTGAGTTTATTGGGCCTCCTGTTGCTGCCATTCGTGCGATGGGTTTAAAAGCAACGTCTAAAACGATTATGGAACAAGCCAACGTACCGTTAACGCCAGGCTACCATGGTCAAAATCAAGATGCTGCATTTTTGCAAGAGCAAGCCGATAGAATTGGCTATCCTGTTTTGATTAAAGCCAGTGCTGGTGGTGGTGGTAAAGGCATGAGCTTGGTCGAGAGCCGTGAGAAATTCCAAAGTTCATTGGCAAGCTGTAAGCGTGAAGCCTTATCAAGCTTTGGCAATGATGATGTGTTGATTGAAAAATACATCGTGCGTCCACGTCACATTGAAGTACAAGTTTTTGGTGATAAACATGGCAATTACGTGCATTTGTTTGAGCGTGATTGCTCAGTACAGCGTCGTCACCAAAAAGTATTGGAAGAAGCGCCTGCGCCGAATGTACCAGAACATTATTTGGTACAAATGCGTGAAGCGGCAATTAATGCTGCGCGCGTGGTGGATTATGTGGGTGCAGGTACGGTGGAGTTTATTGCCCACCAAAGTGGTGAATTTTATTTCATGGAAATGAACACCCGTTTGCAAGTGGAGCATCCTGTTACAGAGATGGTTACTGGGCTGGATTTGGTGGAGTGGCAATTGCGTGTTGCCAGTGGTGAAGCCTTGCCTTGTTCACAAGATGACATAACTTGCACAGGACATGCTTTAGAAGCGCGAGTATATGCCGAAGACCCAGACAAAGATTTCTTGCCTGCTATTGGTCAAATTTTGTACATGGAACAACCCAAGAACACAGAATTTGTGCGGGTGGACAGTGGCGTGATTGAAGGCGATGAAATCAGCTCTTACTATGACCCTATGATTGCCAAGTTGATTGTCAAAGGCAGCACGCGCAAAGAAGCTTTGCTGCGCATGGAGCAAGCCTTAGCAGAATTTCATGTGGTGGGTTTGAAAAACAACGTGCCATTTTTACACCGTTTGGTGGCTTCGACATCATTCTCTAACTTGCAATTGGACACAGGTTTGATTGAACGAGAGCATGATTATTTATTCAACCAAGCCCATGTTGTGCCTGAGAATGTTGCCATTTTGGCGATGATTCGCAGCTTGCTTTCGCTAGAAAAAGACAATAATTTTGCTGTTGCCAATAGTCCTTGGGCACAGCACACAGGCTGGCGCAATAATGGTCAGCTGCGCTATCCGATTACTTTGCGCATGGATGAAACAGAATTTACGGGTACCTTAACGCAAAAAGCGCAGCGTCAGTTTGATGTTGATTTTGCTGGTGTGGTGCATCAAGTTCATGTGGTTGGCGTCAGTGACACCACTTTGACTTTGCAAGTCGGAACGCATCGCTTTAGCGCAGCTTGTATGCAAGTAAAACAAGACATTTATGTGTTTTTGTCTGGCAAGCAGTATGTTTTCCATTACCAAGATCCATTGACAGCCAAGTCTGATGATGAAGGTGCAGAAGGCAATTTAAGTGCGCCGATGCCAGGAACAGTGGTAAAAGTTTTGGTGAACAAAGGCGATACAGTTAAACAAGGCGATGCCTTATTGATTTTAGAAGCCATGAAAATGGAACACACCATTGATGCACCTAATGATGGGGTGGTAATGGATATTTATTTTGCTGCGGGTGATTTGGTATCCGAAGGCAATGAATTGATTCTGATAGAAGCTGCATAAGGAGAGAATGATGGCATTGCCTTCTCATGTCAAAATCGTTGAAGTTGGTCCTCGTGATGGGCTGCAAAACGAAAAGAAAATATTACCAAGTGATATCAAAGTGCAGCTCATTGAGCGCTTGGCCAAAACGGGCTTGCAAGCAATTGAGGCCACTGCTTTTGTGTCACCCAAATGGGTGCCACAAATGGCGGATAACCAACTGGTGATGCAGCAAATCGTTCGGCAAGCGAATGTGAGCTATCCCGTCTTGACGCCTAACTTACAAGGTTTTCAGGCTGCCTTGGCAACAGGGGCAACAGAAGTGGCTGTGTTTGCAGCGGCTTCTGAGTCATTTTCACAAAAAAACATCAATTGCTCAATTGATGAATCTATTGAACGTTTTGTTCCGGTGATTGAAGCTGCCAAAGCCAGCGGTATTGCCGTGCGTGGCTATGTGTCTTGTGTGGCAGGTTGTCCATATGAAAATGCCATTGCGCCAGAGCAAGTGGCTTATGTGGCGAAGACTTTATACGACTTAGGTTGTTATGAAATTAGCCTAGGAGACACCATCGGTGTGGGAACACCCAATGTTATTCAAAAAGTCATCGAAACGGTCAGTAAAGATGTGCCTATTGACGCTTTGGCTGGGCATTATCACAATACCTATGGCATGGCGTTAACCAATATTTATCATTCATTGCAAATGGGCATGCATGTGTTTGATGCATCGGTGGCAGGTTTGGGTGGTTGTCCTTATGCCAAAGGTGCTTCAGGCAATGCAGCCACTGAAGATGTGGTGTATTTACTGAATGGCTTAGGCATTCAAACGGGTGTTGATTTGGATAAGCTGGTTGAAATTTCATGGTGGATTAGCGAGCAGCTAGGGCAAGAACCTGCGAGCAATGTTGCCCGAGCATGGCAAGCGCAATAACAATAAAAATCATCAAAAAATCATCAGTAAGGAGAGAGCAATGGAACAATTAAGTTATGTCAATGGAACCTCAGATATTCCCTTGTTGGGTGAAACACTGGGACAGAATTTTGATCAAGCCTGTGCAAAATACGCAGACAAATTGGCATTGATTTCACGCCATCAAAATCAGCGTTTTACATATGCACAGCTAAAAGAAAAAGTGGATGCCGTAGCATGTTGCTTGCTACGCATGGATTTTAAAGCAGGGGATCGTTTGGGTATTTGGTCTGTGAATTGCAGCGAATGGACGATTATCCAGTATGCCACTGCCAAAATTGGCGTGATTTTGGTGAACATGAACCCATCGTATCGCCGTACTGAGTTGGAATACTCACTGAACAAAGTCGGCTGTCGTGGCTTGATGATTACTTCTGAATTCAAAGACAGCAATTACGAAGAGATGGTTTACGATTTGGTGCCCGAATTAAAGTCTTCTCCTATTGGTAAATTGGAATCTGAACATGCACCGACACTGCGTTATGTGATTAAGATTGAAGATGAAGCTAGCTCTGGCATGTTGAATTTCAAAGATTTGCTGCAAACACCCACTGAAAATGAATTGACTCGCTTACAGAATATTGGCGAGCGTTTGCAGTTTGATGACCCGATTAATATTCAGTTTACGTCTGGCACCACAGGACAGCCTAAGGGTACGGTATTAACCCATCACAATATCTTGAACAATGGTTTTTTTGTGGGTGAAACCATCAAATTAACCGCAGACGATATTGTTGCGATTACTGTGCCGCTATTTCATTGCTTTGGCATGGTGATGGGCAATATCGCTTGTGTGAGCCACGGCTCAACCATGGTTTACCCGGGTGCTGTTTTTCATCCATTGGAAACCTTAAAAACCATTGCGGCGGAAAAATGTACTGCAGCATATGGTGTACCAACCATGTTTATCACGATGCTAGACCATCCTGAGTTTGCTTCATTTGATTTGAGCACTTTGCGTACCGGCATTATGGCAGGAACGATTTGCCCTATGGAAGTGATGAAACAAGTTATTGAGCGCATGCACATGTCTGAAGTAACCATTTGCTATGGCATGACGGAAACTTCGCCTGTTAGCATGCAAAGTCATGTGGATGATAGCTTAGAAAAACGCGTGGGTACCGTGGGCAGAATTCACCCTCATTGCGAAGTAAAATTGATTGATCCAGAAGGCAAAATTGTTCCTCGCGGGATGGAAGGCGAGTTGTGCACCCGTGGTTATTCTGTGATGCTAGGCTATTGGGATGATGCGGATCGCACCGCAGAAGCCATTGATGAGTCAGGCTGGATGCACACCGGCGACTTGGCGATTTTAGATGATGAAGGTTATTGCCGAATTATTGGTCGCATGAAAGACTTGGTGATTCGTGGTGGTGAAAACCTATTCCCACGCGAGATTGAAGATTTCTTGTACACCCATCCTGATATTTTGGAAGTTCAAGTTGTGGGTGTGCCTGACAGCAAATACGGTGAAGAATTGTGTGCATGGATTATTGTGCGAGAACGTTGCACACTGACAGAAGAGGCGGTGCGTGCATTCTGTGATGGGCAAATTTCTCGTCAAAAAATTCCACATTACATTCGCTTTGTGGATGAATTTCCCATGACCGCCAGTGGTAAGATTCAAAAATACAAAATCCGTGAAGCCATGGTAGAGCAATTAGGTGCTTAATATAAAAACCATCGATTGCTAAGCGATGACTCAACAGTCGATGGTGCATCAAAACAAAAATAACAATATTTGGAGAAGACATGAAGAAGATTTATCCCAATGCCAAAGAAGCCTTAGCTAATGTCATTCAAAGCCAACAAACGGTGGCGGTGGGTGGCTTTGGTTTGTGCGGTATTCCAGAAGCTTTGATTGATGCTGTACGAGACAGCGGTGTGACAGATTTAACCTGCATTAGCAATAATGCGGGTGTGGATGATTTTGGTTTGGGGATTTTGTTGCAAACCCGCCAAGTGAAAAAAATGATTGCTTCTTATGTGGGTGAAAACAAAGAGTTTGAACGCCAATATTTATCAGGTGAATTGGAGGTTGAACTCACACCACAAGGTACATTGGCAGAAAAATTGCGTTCTGCTGGTGCGGGTATCCCTGCCTTTTTTACACGCACAGGTGTGGGTACCTTGATTGCCGAAGGCAAAGAAACGCGCATGTTTCACGGTCATGAGCATTTATTAGAAGAAGCTTTGTATGCCGATGTTTCATTGGTCAAAGCATGGAAAGCCGATCCTTCTGGTAATTTGGTGTTTCGCAAGACCGCTCGCAACTTTAACCCTGATGTGGCAATGGCTGGCAAAGTATGTATTGTGGAAGTGGAAGAGCTGGTTGAATTAGGTAGCCTTGAGCCAGATCACATTCATTTGCCGGGTATTTTTGTACACCGCATTGTTGTGAACAGCAATCCTGAAAAGCGTATTGAAAAACGCATTGTCAGTCAATAATAAGGAGAAGAACATGGCTTGGACAAGAGAGCAAATGGTTCAGCGCGCAGCGCAAGAATTGCAAGATGGTTTTTATGTGAATTTGGGCATTGGTTTGCCAACTGAGGTCGCCAATCACATTCCAGAAGGCATGGATATTTGGCTACAGTCAGAAAATGGTTTATTGGGTATTGGCCCATTTCCGACTGAAAGCGAAGTCGATGCAGATTTAATCAACGCCGGTAAACAAACCGTGACCACACGCGCCGGCGCAAGCTTTTTTTCTAGCTCAGAGTCTTTTGGTATGATTCGCGGTGGCAAAGTGAATTTGGCCATTTTGGGCGCGATGGAAGTGTCCGAACGAGGTGATTTGGCTAACTGGATGATTCCGGGGAAAATGGTTAAAGGCATGGGTGGTGCGATGGATTTGGTTGCTGGTGTACAAAGAATCATTGTCCTAATGGAACACAATACCCGAGACGGTGGCTTTAAGATTAAGCCACAATGCGAATTGCCGCTAACAGGCAAAAACGTGGTCAATCGCATTATCACCGAGCTGGGTGTTTTGGATGTGACAGACCAAGGCATGCAAGTGTTTGAGTTAGCCAATGGCGTGACCTTCGACGATATTGCAGCAGCCACGGGTGTACCATTAACCATGGCAGCCTGAAAGACTTGGGTGATGTCATAAAATAATCCGCTACTATTGGCGGATTTTTTCTTGCCAAATCAAGTCAACTGTACTTGGGATCGTTCATGAGTTTAAAGCTGTTTTTAGGTTTGGCATTGTGTAATTACCATAAAAAATAGAGGAGTGATATCAATATGCGTCAAGATTATTCAAACAAACGTTATCTTGAAGACTTGGTGGTGGGCGATGAATTCATCAGCGGCCAGTACACCATGACAGCTAGCGAAATCAAGCAATTTGCAAGCCATTATGACCCACAGCCATTTCATATGGATGAAGTCGCAGCCGAAACAGGTTTTTTCCATGGTTTGGCTGCGAGCGGATGGCACACCGCTGGTGTCACCATGCGCTTATTGGTACAAATGCTACCGTTAGCTGCCGGTATTGTTGGTGCAGAAGCCAAAACCTCTTGGCCTCGGGCGACAAGACCTGATGATGTGCTGCATGTCGTGGCAACGATACAAGATATTAAGTATTTGGAATCCAGACAGGACAGAGGCATTGTGACCATGTACAGCGAAACCTTTAACCAGAACAATGAGATTGTGCAAAAAATGACGGCAACGCTATTGGTGTTTCGCAATCCAGCATCAGTGGCTTAAATCATAAAAAGCCATGCTGCTGTAAAAACGCATACACCATCAAAACACCTGGTACTTGGATGGCTTCTGTTTGGTACTTGGCCAATGAGAAATAAGCAATCGCGTCAATTTCATGGTTGGCGCTGATTTTGTCTTGTTGCAAATCGTATAAAAAACAATCTTGTTCCATCATGATGTTCTTGGCTTCGCCATAAGCCGGTGCGCTGATATGGCAAAGATAGCTTAAACGCGCTTCATTTAATATCAAATCCAGCTCTTCATGGATTTCTCGCTGAATTGCAGCTTGGCTTGTTTCGCCACTGTCTATTTTGCCACCGGGCAAGTACCATGCTTGCTTATTTTTACTGTAAGCCAACAATAGCTTATCTTCGTGAACAACAATTAAACCGGCAGTGGGTAGGGCAATGTATTGGGTCATTTTATTCTGAGGTCGGGTTAAAAAATGCACGTTGGCAGGGGTTTTTCGAGCAGTTATAGTGGATTTTCTGGGTTATTTTTGGGTGGTATAAAGCTATCCCAGATTTTCATTGCATTAAAAATCACTTGGTTTAAGCTGGCCAAATTGGCACCGTCACACGCTTGAATACTTAGTCCATTGATAATCGTGGTGTAAAAATCAACCACGGTATTAATAGGCACATCTTTGGGGACGTCACCATCAACAATGCCTTGTTCAAGCCGCTGCACCAAAGTCGTTTTGTAATATTGACGTTTTTCTTGGACTGCATTTTGCACTTCTTGTACTTGTTTGGAGCTGCCCATCGCCGATGTAATGAGCATACAGCCCATGGGTTTATCTGGTTGCACCAAATTTTTTGCACTGTCATACATCAGTATTTCAAAGGCAATTTTTGCGGTTTTGGCTTGTTGCATAATCAATTGGGTTGGGCATGCTTCGTGTGCCAAATAGTAATCAATGCATTGGTTAAATAAGGATGCTTTATCCCCAAAGCTACAATACAAACTGGGTGCCGTAATCCCCAAAGCCTGAGTCAAATCTTTAATAGACGTGGCAATATAACCATTTTTCCAAAACAGTAACATTGCTTTTTCCAAAGCCTCATGTTCATCAAAGCCTTTTGGGCGTCCACGTTTTGTATTTTTCATGCCTTTATTTTTCCTATGGAATTTATTCGCAGTTGATGCTTTTTTAGTCAATATTGTAGTGGTCACTATAATATTAATTGACATCAAACAAATTCTCAATAACAATAGCCAATCATTTTATAGTGGTCGCTATAAAAATAGTATTTTTTGATAAAAGTAACATTTCTCGGACAGTATATGACGACACAGAATCCCCCTCAAGTAAATGGCAGTTGGCTGGCATTGTTTTCAGCAACTTTCGCCTGTTTTATTATTGTCACCGGTGAGTTTTTGGCTATTAGTGTCCTGAACAATATTTCACAGGACTTTCATGTTTCCGTTGGAACAGCAGGGCTAACCGTGACCGTGACATCCATTGCTGGCATGATGTCCTCATTGCTTGTGCCAATTTATGCCAAAACTTTGGACAGACGCCACATCCTGTTGTTTTTGATTGTCTTGATGATGGGGGCAAATTTGATTACGGCTTTAGCAAGTGACTTTAATTTGGTGCTGGTCGGTCGCTTTGTGTTGGGGATTGCACTTGGTGGCTTTTGGGGCGTTGCTGCTGGCTTGGTTGTGCGTCTGGCACCCAAAGGTTTATCGGTAGCAACAGCAGTCACAATATTTTTCTCGGCAGTGACGTTGGTGACAGTATTGGGTGTGCCATTGGGCTCATGGTTGGCTGATTTATACGGCTGGCGCTTACCATATTTGATTTTGGTATTCTTGGGCTTTATCGCATTTGTGATGCAGTATATTTCTTTGCCTGCCTTAAAACCTTCATCTAGCATGAAATGGAAAGAATTATTATTAATTCCTGCCCATCCGATTGCCAGAAAAGGTTTGATTCTCTTTACTTTGATTTTTTTGGCCCATTTTTCGGCTTACAATTATTTCACTGTGTTTTTCAAACAAAGTGCAGGATTTTCAGATAGCCAGATTTCAGGTTTCTTATTGATTTTTGGTATTGCCAGTGTGGTTGGTAATGTTTTGGCAGCACCTGTGGCCAAATACAATGTACGTTACAATTTTGCTATCAGCGCATTTCTACTAACCATGGCTTTTCTGTGTTTGTCTGTATTTGATTTGTATTTGGGCAATGCGATGGTGTTTATTTTCTTATGGGGCATGGCCGCTGGATTGGTACCTGCTAGCGTGAATATTTGGATGTACATTCATGCACCGCATTTGACCGAAAAAGGCTCGGCATTGATTACCTTTATGTTCCTAATCTTGATTACCATCGGCAGTTTGGTAGGGGGCTTTATCATGGATTACTTTAACGGCAATATTTTAATGCTCAGTATGCTGATGATTGCAGCATTGGCCTTTGTTATGGTCTTCAGCATCACTCATCGCTTAAAAAATACTACTACTGACGTAACACCTATTTGCTTGGATACACATTCATGATAAACAACAATCGATGATATTGATGTCGGGCAAGATGTAAATCCCTGCCCGACAATTATTGCATTGTTGATTAAAAATCTTTTTGCATTCGAATGATTTTTAAGGGTGCCACATCAGTACTTTTGGAAAAATAAGCAGTTTTCAAAGGATAAAAACCATGTTTTTGATAAAAAAATTGTGCCGTTACGGTTGATTCAATTTGGGTAGACGTCACACCTTGTTCTGTTAGCCAAGCAAATGCATGGTGCAGCAAGAGTGAGCCTACGCCTGATTTGGCTGCTGTTGGGTTAATAAACAGTTTATCAATCACATTGTTCTGATCAATTTCAATAAAGCCTTGAATCTCAGTATCCTCTGCAACCCAGATTTTTTGTGCCAAAACCCCAATTTGATACATGCTTTGGTCCCTGTCATCAAACCAGTGCTGCAATTGGGCTTCGCTATAATGCTCTTTGCACAACTGGTAAACCGATGCTTGATGTAGTTTAAATAATGCTGCCAAGTCGTCGCTATTGGCAGTTCGTAAATTCAATGCAATCATCTTTTCTATCTCCCTGAAAACCTTGTTTTCTTTTTTAAATACAGTATTTTTTATTAGGGTCTGTTGAATATTTGAATGAATTGGATAGAGGGCGTTAAGATATTATCGCAAAAAAATCTTTTGAGTATTCTCTATCCATGTTTACCATCATCATTACTGAAGAACAATAGCGGAAGCTAAAGCCTATTCTTCTTGATTTGAACATTTATGACAAATTTAGCTTCAAAGAAACTTTCCTTGGAGTTGGAACATGCTGAAAATGCCGTAAGATTTAACTTGGTAAACTCTCACCTTTAAAAGGATGATACTCACTGTGACAACTAAACGTGAAGCATACAATAAGGCATTCAACATTGAAGCAGTCAAGAAACGATGTAAATAAAGGTAATGCCAGCAAAGCGGCATGAGGCCAGAGAAATTTTATAATGCTTTTTTGGTGCCGACATGCGTATTTATTCAATAAATATTGTGGCGTTATGAATTGTATTTCGTTTTGAGCTAAGCATACGAATAAAAATTAACTCAAATTAGATGATTTGCGCGTTTTTATGTCGATGAATACGGTAAAAAAAAACAGTTTTTTTGATTGATTGCTGTGAATTGGAATGACTAAGATTTTTGATTGGTGGAGGTAAGCGGGATCGAACCGCTGACCTCTTGCATGCCATG
>JASLBZ010000079.1 GCA_030146285.1 Neisseriaceae bacterium
GTCAGCATCTGCGCTGCGCAGGCGGGCGACCTGGGCGCCTTCAGCGTGCTGCCCGGCTCCGCCACGCTCGTGGGCACCGTGCGCACCTTCGACCCCGTCGTGCAGGAGATGGTGGAAAAACGCCTCAAGGAGCTGTGCAACGCCATCGCCCTGGGCTTTGGCGCCACCGCCACCGTGCACTACGAACGCATCTACCCCGCCACCATCAACAGCGAAAGCGAAGCCCTGTTCGCGGGCGACGTGGCCGAGTTACCAAGCGCATCCAAACCCAAAATACTGCGTTGAATTTGCCATTACTGCCAACAACAAGCATAGGCTCATTCCCTCAAACCCCTGATATTCGCCAAGCCCGTGCAGCTTTTAAGCATGGCACAATTAACCAAAACGAATATGAAGAAGCAATAAAAGCGCAGATTCGTTTGGTGGTCAGCGCACAAGAAGATCTGGATATTGATGTACTCGTGCATGGTGAAGCCGAGCGCAATGACATGGTGGAGTATTTTGGTGAACAGCTTGACGGTTATTGCTTTACCCAATTTGGTTGGGTACAAAGCTATGGCAGCCGCTGCGTCAAACCGCCGGTGATTTTTGGTGATGTCAGTCGTCCAACAGCAATGACTGTTGCTTGGTCTTCTTATGCACAAAGCCTCACCACTCGCCCAATAAAAGGCATGTTAACGGGGCCTGTTACCTTATTGCAATGGAGTTTTGTTCGTGACGATGTCTCGCGCGAAACTGTTGCCAAGCAAATCGCTTTGGCACTGAATGATGAGGTTTTGGACTTAGAAGCTGCTGGCATTAATATCATTCAAATTGATGAACCCGCTTACCGTGAAGGTTTACCACTGAAAAAAGCCGATTGGGATGCTTATTTAAACTGGGCAAGTGAAGCGTTTCGTTTAAGTTATGGGCATACCAAAGACAGTACCCAAATTCACACCCACATGTGTTATTCGGAATTCAACGATATTTTACCTGCTATTGTTGCCATGGATGCCGATGTGATTACCATTGAAACGTCCCGCTCTGACATGGATTTATTAACGGCTTTTGGTGATTTTGATTACCCCAATGATATCGGCCCAGGTGTGTATGATATTCACAGCCCTCGCATTCCAAAAGCCCAGGAAATGGAAAATTTACTGCAAAAGGCCATCAAAGTGATTCCTGCTGAACGTTTGTGGGTTAACCCCGATTGTGGTTTAAAAACCCGAGCTTGGCCCGAAGTCAAAGCAGCATTACAAATTATGGTTGATGTTACTAAGAAACTGCGAGAGCAATTGGCTTTAAAACAAACTTCGTAATACTGTTGTCATTAATATCCCCCTACACTAGAGGTTGCCATTTAGGCAGCCTCTTTTTTGCAGCAGCCATGGTATTTGCTTTACCCTTTCAAAATCAATACACTCAATCGGGTATGTTTACAATAAAAAAGAGGTTCTTCCATGTCTGAACAACACCAAAAAAACACACTAGAGTGGCTAAAAACATTAATTGCTTTTGACACCACCAGCCGTCACAGCAATTTAGAACTGATTGAAACCATCCAAAACTATTGCGTGTCTTTGGACTTACTGCCTCATTTGTCTTTTAATGCCAGCAAAACCAAAGCCAATTTATTTGTCACCATCCCCGATGCAACAGGCAGCCTGAAAGGTGGTTTGATTTTCTCAGGGCATACCGATGTGGTGCCCGTTGATGGTCAAAAATGGGATACAGAGCCGTTTGTTGCTAGCATTTTAGACGGGAAATTGTATGGACGAGGCAGTTGCGACATGAAGGGCTTTATTGCCTGCGTATTAAACATCCTGCCTTTGGCTGTGCAAACACCATTGAAAAAACCACTGCATCTGGCCTTGAGCTTTGATGAAGAAGTGGGCTGTTTGGGCGTTCCTTTTTTATTGGATGATTTAAAAGCCCGTGGTATTGAGCCTGAAGATTGTATTGTGGGTGAACCCACTGGCATGAAAATGATTGTGGCACACAAAGGCATTAATCTGATTCGCTGCCATGTCACTGGGCACAATTGCCATTCATCCCTCACCCATCAAGGTGTCAATGCCATTGAATATGCAGCCCGTTTAATCGTTTTTATCACCGATTTAGCACAGAGCTTTAAATTACGAAGCGATATCGACAATGCTTATGATGTTCCTTACAGCACCTTATCAACCAATCTCATTCAAGGTGGTATCGCCACCAATATTGTGCCTGGCAGCTGTGAGTTTACATTTGATTATCGCAATTTACCCCACATGGATTTAGACGATGTCATTCCACCCATTGAAGCATTTATTGATGAGCACTTGCGCCCAAAAATGAAAGCCATTCACCCAGACAGTGATATTGAGCTTCAAGTTTGCGAACAAGTTTTGGCTTTAAATGACAGCGAACAAAGTGCTTTATATGATTTGATTGAAGGTTTAATCGGGAAATCCACACGTCAAAAAGCAGCATTTACGACCGAAGGCGGTGCATTTCATGCACAAGGTGTTCGTACGGTACTGTGCGGACCTGGAAGCATTAATCAAGCACACCAAGCCAATGAATACATTGAACTTTCGCAACTAAAGCAATGTGATGACTTTTTGCGACAAATATTGCACAAATACCAACAAATTGACATTTAATACACAATGTTATCCACAGAAACAAAATAAACCATTATCATAACTTACTTTCATTAGCAGCCTGACTGGCTTGTTATATATGGAGTTTAATTTTTCCATAAATAAGGATTTTTCATTACAGCATTTTTTTAACAAAGTTATTCACAACGGGAAAGAGAACGATTGCTTATGTCACAGCTTGATATCTTAAAAAACATCACCAACCGCCGTGCGGTCCGCGCATTTACTTCACAATCAGTTTCACGTGAAACCATTGATGAACTTCTAAACGTTGCAGCTCGTGCGCCTTCTGGTGCTAACTCACAACCATGGAAAGTGTATGTGGTTACGGGTGAAAAACGAGATCAGATAGCACATGACGTTTGTGATGCTTATGACATGCTTCTAACCGACCCTGAGTTACATAACTCTTTGTATCAAGAGCAATTTCCTTATTACCCGAACAAGTGGGTAAGCCCTTATATTGACCGTCGTCGCCAAAATGGCTGGGAATTGTATGGCTTATTGGATATTCAAAAAGGCGATAAGGACAAAATGCACGAACAACAGCGCCGTAATTTTGAGTTTTTTGATGCGCCCATCGGTTTATTTTTTACCGTTGATCAAATCATGGGGGTTGGCGCGAAGATGGATGCATCAATGATGATGCAAAACTTTATGCTCGCAGCCAAAGCCGTGGGATTGGATACTTGTCCACAAGCAGGTTGGAATCATTACCACAGCATTATTTTGCCACATCTTGGTGTCGATGATGAAGATGAAGAATTAATCTGTGGTATGGCCTTAGGATACAAAGATGAAACTGCCATTGTGAATACATTACAAACACCACGCGAAACGGTTGCAAACTTCTCTCGTTTCTTCTTATAAAAAAACCAAATAAAAAAGGCTGATTAAAAATCGGCCTTTTTTATTCTCTAATTATGGTGTGTTATTTTCAGAAAAAATCTGCACCAGCAACCAAAGTCACCACACCCAAAATACAGAATAATGCACATGCAATATAACGCACCGCTTTGAATGGGATTTTTTTCATTAACCAGTCACCAAAATATACCACCGGTACATTTGCAACCAACAAACCAAAAGTGCTGCCCAAAATCACCATCCAAAAACTGTTGTATTTGGCAGCCAATAATACTGTAGCAATTTGTGTCTTGTCCCCGATTTCAGCAATGAAGAACAACACCAGCGTTGCCACAAAAGCACCGTATTTGACCCAGCGAGTGTCTTCTTCATCTTCTTTGTCAGGAACTAGCAACCACAAACCAACAACGATAAAGCTCAAACCAACAACCCATTTCATTAAATCAGGCGATAACGATTCAGCAGCCCAAACACCAAGCAAGGCTGAAAAAGCATGGTTTAAAATTGTGGCCGCAATAATACCCAAAATGATGGCATTTTTTTGTGCAAAACGTGCTGCTAAAAACAAAGTTAAAAGTTGGGTTTTGTCCCCTATTTCCGCAACGGCAACAGAGGTCAATGAGGCTAAGAATGCTTCCATGATGAGTTCCTTTTGCGGGCTGATTTTATCAAACAAAAGACAATATCATGCTGCCCGCAATAAGCAGTTGATACTGTCTTAAGTCTCATCAGTCGACAAAAAGGATTGTGGACGTTGTTACCATGAGCAAGTGGCTCAAATATGTTGATAACAACTTCAAGAAAATCTTGAACGATTACTCCCTTAAGAGAATAGGCCGTTAGGCAGTGCGCATTATAAAAAGAATTTTAATAAATAGCAAGTCTTAGCGCAGTCTTCTACCTGTTTCTAAATCAATGATTTGGCTTGGTTTTTTAGCAAACCCAATCAAACCGTCTACCACCCATGCATGCTGGCCAAATTGGCGCTTGGCATCTCGAGTCAATCGGCTAGGTTTAAATCCGGCTTTATTACATGATGTGGAAACCAATGGCGTGTCCAATAAAGAACACAATTGTCTTGCCAGCTCATGATCAGGAACACGTACAGCCAATTTACTGCGCCCTGAACCTCGAAGCAATGGTAAGACATGGTGAGAACTGGGGATTAAGAAGGTTTTAGCCGCAGGCCACGCTGCGTTTAAGGCTGCCTTAGCCTCTGGGCTTAAAGGTGCCAATAAAGGCTCTAATTGCGCGACGCTGTCGCCAATAACAATCATGCCTTTGTGTTGTGGACGTCTTTTTAATCGAATGACCCGTTTGAGCGCTTTGGCATGGGTTGGAATACAGCCCAATCCAAAGCAAGATTCAGTTGGATAGGCAATCACCCCGCCCTTTTTTAAATGGCGCTTGATTTGGGTGATGTCTCGTTGCGATAGAATTCTTTTGCGTAACAGCATAATTTATTAGGCTGCCCTTACAGGCAGCCTGTATTTCATTGTCAATTAGATGGCTTTGTCGGCAATATCAGTACGGTATTGCATGTCGGCAAAATGAATTTGATTTAAAGCATCGTAAGCTTTGGTTTTGGCAGTTTGCACCGTATCGCCCAAACCGACAACACACAACACACGACCGCCATTGCTCACCAACTGCCCTGCTTCATTGAGTTTGGTTCCTGCATGAAAAACCTTACCCAATTGGTTCGCCGCTTCAATACCAGTGATTTCATCGCCTTTACGTGGGCTTTCTGGGTAACCTTTCGCAGCCAACACCACACCCACAGCAACCTCATCTGTCCAAGTGGCAGTGATTTTATCTAGGTTGCCATCAATACCCGCTTGAACCATATCCACCAAATCACTTTGCAATCGCATCATAATCGGTTGGGTTTCAGGATCGCCAAAGCGGCAATTGAATTCGATGGTATACGGATCACCTTTGTCATCAATCATCAAACCTGCATACAAAAAGCCTGTGAATGGATGGCCTTCCATTTGCATGCCTTTAACTGTTGGCCAAATAATTCTGTCCATCACTCGTTGGTAAATTTCATCAGTCACCACGGGTGCTGGGCTATAAGCACCCATACCGCCGGTATTTGGGCCCATATCACCATTTAGCAATCGCTTGTGATCTTGGCTGGTTGCCATTGGCAAAACATTATCGCCATCGACCATCACAATAAAGCTGGCCTCTTCGCCTTGTAAGAAATCTTCAATCACAACGCGAGCGCCTGCATCACCCATGGTGTTATCTAACAACATGCTGTCAATGGCGCTGTGGGCTTCTTCTAAATCCATGGCCACAATAACGCCCTTGCCTGCTGCTAAGCCATCGGCTTTAATTACAATCGGTGCACCTTTGGCCGCCACATAAGCATGAGCTTCTTTGGCATCACTGAATGTTTGGTAGCCTGCTGTTGGAATCGCATATTTTTGCATAAATGCTTTGGCAAAGTCTTTTGAGCTTTCCAGTTGCGCTGAATATTGGCAAGGGCCAAAAATTTTTAAGCCAGCAGCACGAAAATCATCCACAACACCTGCAGCCAATGGCGCTTCAGGTCCAACCAAAGTTAATGCAATGCCCTCTTTTTGGCAAAAAGCAATTAAGTCAGCATGGTCGCTAATATCGACATTACTGATTTTATTTTCCAAAGCTGTACCTGAATTTCCAGGTGCGACAAACACATGCTCAACTTTATTTGAAGCTGCCAATTTCCATGCCAAAGCATGTTCACGTCCACCCGAACCCAAAACCAATAATTTCATCACAACGCCTTTTTTGATAAATCTGATACATTTTAATGCGCTAAATACAAACTTTAAAGCCAAACTTTGCATATTCGAGCATAATGATTATTTAATCATTGTATTGCACACAGAGAGATTACAAAATGTTTTTAAGAAACATTACATTAAGCTTGGTCACGATAGCAGCTTTGGCAGCCTGTGGCGATAAAAAACCAGAGAATGACATTCTTAACTGTTCGTCAGAAGAAACCAAGAGTGCTTTTAACCACAGTTTGAAAGCCGACATCTTAAAAAACTTTGAAACATTTCAAAAAGATGATAAGCAACTGTCTAACTTAAGCCTTGAGATGCTAAGCCAAGATTTGGATGCGATTTCATTTGATTTAGAAGACATCAAAGCACAAAGCTCAAGCAATGAAAATGAAGTCAGCTGTGTAGCACAATTAACGGTTAGCATTGATAACACCATGTTAACCGAAGCTGTGAACAAAGCTGCCAAATTACAATACGGCTTTGACATCAACCGAGATGCCCAATTAAATGGTTTTGAAATTTTCATCAATGATGTTTTTAAAACTCCTGTGCAATACCAAATTAACCAAAACAATACCGATCAGATCACACAAAACAAAGGCAGTTTTAGTGCTGCTTTATTGAAAAACTTATTGATCGTTCGCAATGTGGATAAAAATCCATACGAAGGCATGCAACAACCGGGGTTTGAAGTACCTGAAGTTGCCTCAGCAGCAGAAACGGCTTCTGAAGCCATGGGTGACCCCATCCAAAATTTATTGGATAAATTGGATACTGAAAACACAGCCAGTGCTTCGGTAGATACCAATACAACAGAACCAGCAGCCACGGCAACGGATCCGGCAATAACGGCCAACAAACAAAAGAACCAACAAGCACGAAACCAAATCGATAAGATGTGGAATAACTTGCCAGCAGAAGTTAAAGACTCTTTAAAAGAAGAGGAACAAGCTTGGAAAAGCAATCGTGTGAAAAGCTGTGCTGATGCGGGTTCTGAAGCCAAGCAGTTAGAATGTGAAACCAATAGCATTAATAAGCGAATTCGTGAGTTAAAACAATATTCTGTAGAATAACTAATAATAGATTAGATTTTCTAATACATAAAAAAAGCAGCCTGAAATTTCGGGCTGCTTTTTTATTAATTTAAATACTAAACATTGATTTTTATAACAAATAATCAAAATTTGGTGATTTTAACCGTTCGCATAGTCTCAATAACGTCATAAAACTGTTGATAACTTAGCAACGGTACAATAACGGTTAAATCACATTGCATGGCCAAGTCTTGTTTGATCACTTGTGCATTATTTTGCTTGATGAAATGCATCACATCGCTCATTTGTGGGTAATCAAAGACCAAATTGAGTTTCTTTTCCACATTCCTCTGGATAATAACCGCGTTTTTAAGCGATTCTAAGCTTGCAGCCTTATATGACTGTATCAAACCAGGTACACCCAGCAGTGTGCCGCCAAAGTACCGTACAACGATAATTAAAATATCGGTTAATTCAAAAGAATCAATTTGTCCCAAAATCGGTCTACCAGCACTACCAGATGGTTCACCATCATCATTGGCTCTAAATTCTAAGCCATCAATACCCAATCGATATGCATAACAAAAGTGTACTGCTTTGTGGTGTTCTTTTTGTAGACAAATTAAATAAGGTTTAATGTCTTCTAAATGTTTGATTGGATAAGCAAAAGATAAAAACCGACTGCCTTTGCTTTTGTATTCTGCATAACTTGGTTTTTCAATAGTTTGATAAGTGGTTGTGGTCATAAAAAATAAGCATACATTTAATAATTAATAAGATTTTATATATATAAAAGGATGAAGTCGATGAACTTACATAATACTTGTGGATAAGTCAAATTTCAAATAGAAAACAAATAGATGTGGATATTTTTTCATGTGGGTAGCCTACTTTAAGCTTATCCACTGCTTTGTGAATAACTTTTCTACCCAATGGAGTTTTGTGAATAACCTGATGTTGTTCTTGGGGTTATCTTGTAGATCTGTGGATAACATTACTGATTTTTAAAATATTTTTTATTTCTGTTTTACTTTGTGTTTCTAATTAAAATCAATTGCTTATATAGATGTGCGCAGTATTTTTTATCAATATGGATGAAATATTCGCCAATACCGGCTTGGTGTTGTTGATAGGTGATCCTGGTTTTGCTTGGGGAATGATTCTTAAAAAAATGCCGATGTTCAATATTTTTGAATATTAGCGAAGTAGAGTTCGTTCGAATTTTTGAAAATGGATGAAAGTTTAAGGCACTTATTCCAAAATCTGTGCAAAAAAAAGCCTACTTTTTAAAGTAGGCTTTTTTGACAAATTAAGATGGATTAATTTTTTAATGCTGCAACCAATTCAGGAACCGCTGTGAACAAATCAGCAACCAAACCATAATCCGCTACGCTAAAGATTGGCGCATCAGGGTCTTTATTGATGGCAACAATCACTTTACTGTCTTGCATGCCGGCTAAGTGCTGAATTGCACCAGAAATACCCACAGCAATGTAAAGTTCAGGCGCAACCACCTTGCCTGTTTGTCCAACTTGCGAATCGTTAGGCGCATAGCCTGCGTCAACAGCCGCACGAGAAGCGCCAATAGCAGCACCTAGCTCATCAGCTAACGGCGTTAAAACGCTGTTAAACTGCTCTTGGCTTGCCAAAGCACGACCACCTGAAACAATCACTTTGGCTTGTGTTAATTCTGGACGATCTGACTTGGTTAATTCACGAGACACAAAACGGCTTAGGTTTTGTGCTGGTGTTGCTGCTACGGTTTCAATCACTGCATTGCCACCTTCGCTTGGGGCTGCATCAAATCCAGTAGCACGAATGGTCAATACCAATTTGTCTTCGTTAGATTGCACCGTTGCAAAAGCATTACCAGCATAAATCGGACGCACAAATGTCTGCGCATCGATGATTTCAGTTAAATCTGAAATTTGCGACACATCTAACAAAGCGGCAACGCGTGGCAAGACGTTTTTACCCATGGCTGTTGCTGTTGCACCAATGTGGCTGTAAGGCGTAGCTAGGCTTACAATTAAAGGCGCAACCTCTTCAGCCAAAGCTGCTTCGTAATGTTCAGCATCTGCTAACAATACTTTTTCTACGCCAGCAATGTTTTTAGCAGCATCTGCCACAGCACTTGCATTGTGACCTGCAACCAAAATATGTACCGCGCCTAATTTCGCAGCTGCAGTTACCGCATTTAGCGTTGCAGGGCTTAATTCTTGATTATTGTGTTCAGCAATAACTAAAACAGTCATTATTTTCTCCCTTAGATTACTTTAGCTTCGTTTTTCAGTTTTGCCACGAGTTCAGCAACACTGTCCACTGTAATGCCAGCAGAACGTGCTTTTGGTTCAGCGACTTTAACTTGTTTTAAACGTTGCTCAATGGCAATGCCCAAATCAGCTGGTGTCAATTTATCTAAAGGTTTTTTCTTCGCTTGCATGATGTTTGGTAATTTAACATAACGAGGTTCATTTAAACGCAAGTCAGTACTGATTACTGCTGGCAAACTCAAAGCAACCGTTTCCAAACCACCATCGATTTCACGAGTCACAAGCACTTCGCTATCGCTTAATTCAACTTTGCTGGCAAATGTACCTTGAGGTGCATTCATCAAAGCCGCTAGCATTTGAGCCGTTTGGTTCGCATCGTCATCAATGGCTTGCTTACCCAAAATCACAATATTTGGATTTTCTTTGGCAACAACTGCTTTTAATAATTTTGCGACCACCAAAGGTTCTAATACTTCATCTGTTTCAACATGAATAGCGCGATCAGCACCCATTGCTAAGCCTGTGCGCAATGTTTCTTCACATTGTTTCACACCCAAAGACACCACAACGATTTCGTTGATTTTGCCAGCTTCTTTTAAGCGAACAGCTTCTTCTACGGCAATCTCATCAAACGGGTTCATCGACATTTTTACGTTACCGATATCAACGTCTGTTTCATCGGCTTTCACGCGAACTTTAATGTTGTAATCGACAACACGCTTTACGGCGACTAAAGCTTTCATAGAGTTCCTCTCTCCTTAATAATTTAATAAACAGATATGGGTAAAAAAATTACCATCTGAGACTCAAAAAGAATTTTGTCATTCTGCCAATGTTACCTTGATAAAACAAGCAAAAGAAATACTAAACAAACTTTTCACTTCATTACATTGGTATTATTGATCATTGGCTTACTGAAAAAATCGCTTATTTTTGTTGCGAGGCAGCAAAAACTTGCTGCCAAAGATTAAAAACATCACTAACCGATGGGTTTTCTTGCTTATTCCCAATATTTTGTGCCCATTTCGAGGTTTGAACACCGGTTAAATGCGGATTGGAGTCCAAATAGATACCCACAATGGGTTTATCAAAAGCATTGGCAAGATGCAGTAATCCTGTATCCACGCCAATGACTGATTGGGCATTTTGCAATAATAAGGCAGCCTGTAATAAAGAATACCGCGGGCAAATGTGGATAAAATTATGGTTTTCTTGCAAACGTTTTGCTCGAGCAAGTTCAGACTCATTGCCCCAAGGTAAATAAATTGGCATTTGGGTTTTCTGGTACAGTAATTCAAAAAAAGCATGCCACTTATCCTCAGGCCAGAGTTTTTCATCTTTGCTGGTGGCATGTAAAACCACATGATAAGGGCCATTTATCCCCAAATCTTCTGTTAATTCAGGCACCTGAGCACCAAAACGAATGGCACTTGAAAATGTGTACTCAAATATTTGTGCAAAAAGCTCACGATTGCGCCAAATGGCATCTTCACCATGTTTAACCGCATATTTTTGTTGATAAAAATAACTGGCCAAAGGCTCTCGAATGCTTTTTTTATCAAAGCCAGCAATCGTGGTTTGTGGATAACGCGCAAACCATGCACTTTTCAGTAAACCTTGGCTATCAATAACCAAATCAAAATTTTCTGTTAATAATTCTTGTTTTAAAGCCTGCATTTGTTGGCGGGTTTCAGACTTGAATAAATGTTTTCGCCAATAACGCCATTTTAAGGTGTGTACTTTTTTTACAAATGGATGCAAACGCGCAATATCAGCAAATCCGGCTTCACAAAGCCAATGCAGTTGTATATGTGGATGATTTTTAGCCAAATCATCAATGGCTGGCAAGGTGTGGATTAAATCCCCCATGCTCGATAGACGAACCAATAATACTTTCATGTGTTTATCAATCTAAAAATTCAGTTAACATTCTAACCTAGAAATACCTTCATTTAGGAAATTTGAATGCTAAAGCAAAGTTATACCATTGATGTGATTGCCCATGCAAAAACACCATATAATCAAAAGTTTGGAATTGCAAGACAGCCTGGCATTGTGACCGCCAGTTATACACATATTATATTGGAAAAAGCATTTTCTTTGGACAGTGTTCGTGGTTTAGAAGAATTTGGTTATATCTGGGCACAATTTGTCTTTCATGATGCCATTGAAGATGGTTGGTCAGCCTTGGTTCGTCCACCGCGTTTGGGTGGAAAAATCAAAAAAGGGGTTTTTGCCACCAGAAGTCCACACAGACCCAATCATTTGGGTTTGTCTTTATTGCAGCTTATTGACATTCAATATGTGAATAAGCAAGTTGTTTTAATTTGTGCCGGCTCTGATTTACTGAATGGCACACCGATTGTGGATATCAAGCCCTATATTCCGTTTGTTGAAGCCCATCCTGAAGCTGCGAGTGGTTTCGTTGATGGACCACCAAAAATGTTAAATATTGTGTGGACAGAATCAGCCAATTTACAAAGTTTGCAGTTTGGTTTAACTGAAGACAAAAAAATGCTCATTAATCAAAGTATTGCACAAGATCCCAGACCTGCTTATCAGAATATAGCAGATAGGGTTTATGTGATGATGGTTGAAAATATGCAAATTAAATTTAATATTCAAGAAGATACTGCTTACGTTTTAGAAATAATGGGATAAAAATTTTTAAATTTTTTTCCATTATTCTTTCTATTAGCTTTCTATTTATAAATGGATGATTATGATGTACTTTGATTTTGCTTGTGTATAACCTAGTTTTTATTTTAATAACAGTAGCTTACTGCAATATTTTATTGTGTTTAAATGGGCTTTAAAATATGTGCCAATTGTGCATAACTTTGGTTTTTTTTAAAAAATGTGGACAAGGTTGAGTTGTTAAACGTGTAGATTAATTATTATGTGCACAAGTTAATTGTCATAATAGGTATAATCTATCAGTGGTATGGAAATTTAATCGAATCAAAGTACTTAGCTGTTTTACAATAAGCAGTAATCGGATTGAAAAAAGAAGAATGGAAAAAATATGTTGCAAAGAACCGTCGCAAAAACCATTAGCGTAACCGGCGTGGGTTTACACTCTGGTGAGCGTGTTGCTTTGACTTTACATCCTGCGCTTGCAAACACAGGCATTCGTTTTTGCCGAACAGATTTACAAGAAGAGCAGGGCAAACCGATTTTGGTTGCCCCACATTTGATTAACGATACCCGTTTGTCTTCCACTATCGTGACCGATTTGGGCGTGCGAGTGGGGACGATTGAGCACATTATGTCGGCATTCTCAGCCTTTGGTATTGATAATGTCTTGGTGGAGTTAAACGCGCCAGAAGTGCCAATTATGGATGGCTCAAGTTTGCCATTTATCTATTTGCTGCAAGATGCTGGCGTGAAAGATTTACCGGCACAGAAGAAGTTTTTACGGATATTAAAACCCATCGAAGTGATTGAAGGCGATAAATGGGTTAAATTCTTGCCTTATGAAGGCTATAAGGTCACTTTAACCATCGAGTTTAATCATCCTGTGTTCAACCAAAGCAATCAAACCCACACCATTGACTTTGCTGGTGCTTCGTATTTGGATGAAATCGCTCGAGCTCGCACTTTTGGCTTTATGCAAGAAGTTGAGTTGATGCGCAGCCATAACTTGGGTTTGGGTGGCAATTTGAACAATGCAATTGTGATTGATGATTTGGATGTCTTAAATCCTGAAGGTTTGCGTTACCCAGATGAATTTGTACGCCACAAAATATTGGATGCCATTGGTGATTTGTATGTGATTGGCCATCCGATTATTGGTGAGTTTGTGGGGCACAAGTCGGGCCATGCCATTAACAATGTTTTGCTGCGCAAGGTTTTGTCTGATCCGACTTGCTACGAATGGGTGAGTTTTGAAGAAGAGGGCAGCTTACCGGGTGCATTTCATGAGTTGCCAGAAAACTAAGGCAGCCTGAAACGGCATAGCGTTAAGCGTTGATACAAAAAAAAGCACAGCTTATGCTGTGCTTTTTGATGTCTGACAAGAATATTATTTTACGGCTTCTTGGTAAGAGGCTTCGGCACGTTCAAAGCGCTCAACCATTAAGTTAGAAGGCTCTTTGTCCATTTTGCTGGCAATAATAATTGCAATGGTTGCCAAGATAAAGCCAGGAATGATTTCATACAAACCGGTGATTTGTGCCAAAGATTGACCACCAAAACCTGTTGTCCAAAGGATAATGGTGATGGCACCAACCAACATACCAGCAATCGCACCACGGCGCGTCATGCGTTTCCACAACACAGACAACAAAATCACTGGGCCAAATGCAGCACCAAAACCAGCCCAAGCATATGACACCAATGCTAGGATGTGGCTATTGGGGTCTTGTGCCAATGCAATGGCAACCAACGCAATCACCAATACCATGGCACGACCAAACCACACCAATTCTTTTTGGCTGGCTTTAGGGCGAACCAAACCTTTGTATAAGTCTTCGGTTAGTGTGCTTGAACAAACCAATAATTGGCAGCTTAGGGTACTCATGACTGCGGCCAATACGGCAGACAACACCACGCCAGCAACCCAAGGGTTAAACAAGATTTTGGTGGCTTCTAGAAACACCATTTCATTGTTTTCAAATACCACACCAGCGGCTTTCCAGCTTGAAATTTCCGAGAAGAATGCATAACCAAAGAAACCTGTGGTAACAGCGCCCATCAAGCAAAATACCATCCAAATCATGCTCACACGGCGGGCATTTTTCATGGTTTTGGCACTGTCAGCAGCCATGAAGCGTGCCAAAATGTGCGGCTGACCGAAGTAGCCCAAACCCCAAGCCAATAAAGAAATAATGCCGACAAAACTCATGCCTTCAAACAAATTCCAACGAGAAGGTTCAATTTTGTTCAGAATTTCCATGGTGCTCAGTGAGTTATTGGCAACTTGGTCGATGGCAATAAAGCAAAAAATTGGCAGCAAAATTAAAGCGAAAATCATTAAGGTTGCTTGAACGGTATCCGTCCAGCTGACTGCTAAATAACCACCAATAAACACATAAGCAATTGTGGCAATGGCACCATACCAAATTGCATGCTCATAGCTTAAGCCAAAAGTGGTTTCAAATAATCGTGCACCAGCAACAATGCCAGAGGCACAGTAAATGGTGAAGAAAATCAAAATGATAATGGCAGAGACAATACTGATAATGCGGCTATTGTCTTGAAAACGTTGGGTTAAGTACTCCGGAATGGTCAATGCGTCATTGCACACTTCGGTGTGAACACGCAATCGACCGGCCATGATGTACCAGTTAAGCCAAGCGCCACAACACAAACCAATGGCAATCCAGCTTTGAGACAGACCAAATGCAAAAACGGCACCAGGTAGGCCCATTAGCAACCAACCACTCATATCAGATGCACCAGCAGACAGGGCAGTAACAACCGTACCCATCTTTCGGCCGCCTAGAATGTAGTCGGATAAGTTTTTTGTTGAGACATATGCGTAAAGACCGATGGCAATCATTGCGATGGTGTAAATCACAAATGTGTACTTCATCGGTGCCATGTTAAAAGTTTCCTCAAGCATGGGTATTTCTCCTAATTAAATTTTTCAAGATATTTATTGGGCTGTAAGGCTTATTTATAAAGCATCTTGGTACGGCCGCTATTGTAAGATTTATCTGTTTTTATGTACAACTGAACAAAAGATTAGCATAAAGATTCTAAATTCAGCTAGATAAGATTTGTAAGGTTGCACCTTTACAATATTTGGGTTGCACCTTTTTGAATAATTGGTTTATTATTTTGAGTATTTATTCAATAATTATTCTAAGTGATTCAAAAATAGAGGAGTAAGCAATGTCGGCACAAACCACAGTTGGCGTTAAACTGGATGAAAAAACCCGTGAACGTTTAAAAGCAGCGGGACAAAAAATCGAACGTACTCCCCATTGGTTAATTAAACAGTCCATTTTTCATTACTTGCACTTATTAGAACAAGGCAAAAGTATCGAACAAATTGAGATGTTAGAACACCATGATTCAGAGCATTTAGAAGAGGTGCAAATCAATGCACCCTTCTTAAATTTTGCACAAAATGTATTGCCACAAAGTTTTTTACGTTCAAACATTACCTCTGCTTATCGACGCCCTGAGCCAGAAATGGTTGCGATGCTATTGGAGTCTGCACGTTTTAGTCCCAAAGACAATTTGGCTGTATTTGATTTGTCCAAAGCATTGGTTGATAAATTGCGCAGCCAAAAGAAAAGCGTGGGCAAAGCAGGCTTGGTACAAAATTTATTGCAAGAATATGCTTTGTCTTCACAAGAAGGCATTGCTTTGATGTGCATGGCAGAAGCCTTGCTTCGCATTCCAGATAAGGCCACCCGTGATGCCTTGATTCGCGACAAAATTGGCAAAGGCGATTGGAAAGCCCATTTGGGCGGCAGCTCTATGTTTGTTAATGCCGCCACTTGGGGTTTGATGTTAACAGGTAAATTGGTTGCAACCCACAGTGAGAAGAAGCTATCAGGTTCGTTAAATGGTGTTTTAGCACGCAGTGGCTCGCCTTTGATTCGCAAAAGTGTCGACATGGCCATGCGCTTGATGGGTGAGCAGTTTGTTTGTGGTGAAAACATTGGTGAAGCCTTGGCAAACAGCCGCCCAATGGAAGAAAAAGGCTTTTTGTACTCTTACGACATGTTAGGTGAGGCAGCCTTAACCGAAGCGGATGCCAAAGCCTATATGCAATCGTATCGCCAAGCGATTACTGCGATTGGCAAGGCATCCAATGGTCGTGGTATTTATCAAGGACCTGGGATTTCGATTAAATTATCTGCACTGCACCCGCGTTATAGCCGTAACCAGCATGACCGTGTGATGGAAGAATTGTATCCACGCGTTCTAGAGTTGATGCTGATGGCAAAGAGCTACGACATTGGTGTCAATATCGATGCTGAAGAAGCCAATCGTTTAGAAATTTCTTTGGATTTGTTAGAACGTTTGTGTCACGAGCCAGAACTAGCAGGTTGGAATGGCATTGGTTTTGTGATTCAAGCTTACCAAAAACGTTGCCCATTTGTGATTGACTATATTATTGATTTGGGCAAGCGCACTCAGCATCGCTTAATGATTCGTTTGGTAAAAGGTGCGTATTGGGACAGCGAAATCAAACTGGCACAAATTGAAGGTTTAGAAGACTATCCTGTGTATACCCGTAAAGTGCATACCGATATCTCTTATTTGGCTTGTGCGCGCAAATTGTTGTCTGCGCCAGAGAGTATTTATCCGCAGTTTGCATCACACAATGCCCGTACTTTGGCATCGATTTTCCAATTGGCAGGGTGCAGCTACACAGCAGGTCAATACGAGTTTCAGTGTCTACATGGTATGGGTGAACCACTTTACCAATATGTGGTTGGTGAAGGTGCAGGTCAGTTGGGTGTGCCTTGCCGCGTGTATGCGCCGGTTGGTACGCATGAAACCTTATTGGCTTACTTGGTGCGCCGTTTGTTGGAAAATGGTGCCAATACCTCGTTTGTGAATTTGATCGCAGACCCCAATAATTCTGCAGCAGACTTGGTGATTGATCCTGTTGAGGTGGTAGAAAAAGCTGCCGAACAGTCGGGTATTGTGGGTTTGCCACATGATAAAATTGCATTGCCGCACAATCTGTATGGTCATGAACGTGCAAATTCATTTGGCTTGGATTTATCCAATGAACACCGTTTGGCCTCATTGTCTGCAGCACTGCTGCATTCAAGCCAAACACCTTGGCAAGCTTTGCCTATTTTAGATGAAGTGGCTGCTGAAGGGACAACTTATCCTGTACGAAACCCTGCAAATCAAGCCGATATTGTGGGTTACAGTCGCTTTGCAAGTCCCGATGAGACCAAACATGCTTTGAATGTTGCCGAACATGCTGCGCCAATTTGGCAAGCTGCGACGCCAGAAGAGCGCGCTCAGGTTTTGGAAAAAGCTGCTGAACTGATGCAAGAGCGCACGGAAATTTTAATCGGTTTGTTGGTGCGAGAGTCAGGAAAAACCTTTGCCAATGCCATTGCTGAAATCCGTGAAGCCATCGATTTCTTGCGCTTTTATGCATGGCAAGCCAAAACCATTTTTCAAAATGATACCCATCGTCCATTAGGTGTGGTGGTGTGCATTAGTCCTTGGAACTTCCCATTGGCTATTTTTGCAGGCCAAGTATGTGCTGCTTTGGCTGCAGGCAATGTGGTCTTGGCAAAGCCAGCAGAACAAACACCGTTGGTGGCAGCAGAAGCCATTCGTATTTTGCTTGAAGCTGGTTTGCATGCTGGTGTGGTGCAATTGCTACCAGGTGAAGGCCATGTGGTGGGTGATATGTTGGTCAAAGATGCTCGCGTCAAAGGCGTGATGTTCACTGGTTCTACAGAAGTGGCGCGTATTTTGGCTAAAAACATTGCTGGGCGCCTAGATGACCATGGTCAGCCCATCCCGTTGATTGCCGAAACAGGTGGTCAAAATGCGATGATTGTGGATTCTTCAGCTTTGACTGAGCAAGTCGTTGTGGATGTGATTAACTCGGCTTTTGACAGTGCTGGTCAGCGTTGTTCAGCACTGCGTGTATTGTGTGTGCAAGAAGAGTGTGCTGATCGTGTGTTGACCATGTTAAAAGGCGCCATTGCGGAGTATCGCTTAGGCTCGCCAGATGAGTTGATTGTGGATATTGGCCCTGTGATTGATGCTGAGGCCAAAACCAATATTGAAAATCACATTGCAGCCATGCGTGAAGCGGGTAAAAAAGTCACCCAGCTTTATCATGATGATCGTTTTGACAATGATGCTGGCTTTTTTATTCCGCCAACCATCATTGAAATTGATCACATCAGTGAATTAAAACGAGAAGTCTTTGGCCCGGTATTGCATGTGCTTCGTTATCGTCGTACCGATTTGAACACATTGCTTGATGACATCAATGCAACAGGTTATGGTTTGACGATGGGTGTGCATACCCGTATTGATGAAACCACGGAAGCTGTTGTGACCCGAGGGCATGCTGGTAATATGTATGTGAATCGCAATATGGTTGGTGCTGTTGTTGGTGTACAACCATTTGGTGGTGAAGGTTTATCGGGTACGGGTCCTAAAGCAGGTGGGCCGTTGTACTTGCACCGTTTGTTATCAACTTACCCAGAAGCGAGTGTGTTAGACAGTGTTGCAGCCATGAATCCTGTTGGCTTTGCCAATACCCAAGCTGTTGTAGCACAGGTTAAAAATCAAGCATTGACGGCCTTAATTGTGTATTTGGAAGAGCATAATTTATCTGAGTTGGTTCAGGTGGCAAGGGAAGCCAAAACCTTGGTGGGTGTCGATATTTTGTTATCAGGCCCCACCGGTGAAGACAATATGTATTGTTTAACCGCCAGAGAGCATGTGCTTTGCTTGGCCAACAATCGCATGGATTTATTGGTGCAGTTAATTGGTGTTTTGGCTGCAGGAAGCCGTGCAGTATGGCATCAAAATCAGCAAACCGATGCATTGTATCTTGAGCTGCCAAAACAGGTACAAGAGCATGTTCGTCTGGTGGCTGATTACTTAATCGAAGATGTTGTTCTGGATAGCGTCTTGTTTCAAGGTGATGCTGACCAATTACAAGAAATCAGCATTGCACTGGCCAGTAAGCCGGGTGCTTTGGTGGGCATTGCGGCCATGAACCATGGTCAATTGCATGTTCCTGCTCTTCGATTGTTGGTAGAGCGATCAATCAGCATTAACACTGCTGCGGCAGGGGGCAATGCCAATTTAATGATGATTGGCTAGTACTTTATTGATTATCCAAAACAAACCCCCCGTAGTTTTAGCTACGGGGGGTTTTTAGTTATGTTGTTTAAGCAATCTGATTGCTTGGTGTGCCTGCCACAAAAGCATTGATGTTGTCACAAAGCATATGAAACAGGCGTGCCATGGCCTCTTGGCTGCCCCAAGCCATGTGCGGGGTGACAATCAAATGAGGCAATTGGCTTGAAAGCAATGGATTGCCATTGCGTGGTGGTTCTTCTGTTAACACATCAAAGCCGGCACCACCTAATTGGCCATATTTTAAGGCGGCAATTAAAGCCATTTCATTGACCAAACCACCACGGCCAACGTTAATCAATACTGCGCCAGGTTTCATTTGTCTAAGCTCTTCTTCATCAATCATATTCGCTGTTTGTTCATTCAGTGGGCAATGCAAAGACAATACATCGGCTGTTGTGATGGCATCCTGAAAAGAGACATAACCTTCACGACATGTTTTTTGATGTTTGTGCTCAACAAAAACCACATCCATGCCAAATGCTTGTGCTCGAACTGCCAATGCCTTGCCAATGCCACCTTTTCCAAAAATGGCCAGTTTTTTGCCATTAATATCATGTATGGGGGCGCCAAAATGACAAAAAGAAGGGGATTTTTGCCACAAACCAGCAGCCACATCACGGCGATATGCAGGTAATTGTCGCATTAATGCCATCATCAACATAAATGCGTGTTCAGCAACCGTATCATTGCCATAATTTTGGATGTTGCTCACGACAATATTGTGTTCTTTACAACATGCAATATCAATGTGGTTATAGCCTGTTGCCGCAACAGCAATCATCTTTAAATTGGGGCTAGAGGCAATAACTTCTTGGGTTATTTTTACCTTGTTTGCAATGACAATATCTGCATTCTGAATACGCTCAATGGTTAGATTCTCGGGGGTTTCATCGTAGCAAATCAGTTCATGAGGAAAGTCAAAATGAAACGCCAATGGCATGAGAGTACTGCGGTCTAAGCAAACAATGTTGTATTTTTTTTGAAGCATATTGTCTTTCTTTCGAGGCAATGATTAGCAGGTGAGTGTGTCGATAAAAATCAGTGTAGGCAGGATTGAATTTAAGTGCAAATTTACTTCATTTATTTGATTTATCGCAGCTGCTAAAAAGAAAATGTATGGCATATTTACAATACTATTGCTTACATTTGATAATGACATGGTAATTTAAATAAAATTCATTTAGAATGAGCTTTATCTATAGCACTATAAAATAAAACACCAAGGTTAATCCTGATTAACACTTACGTTGATTAACAAAAAAACACAAAGAAATCGTGTTAGCATTTACAATACTGACATCCTTAAAACAACAACAACCGTCAGTGTTAGGAATCAACGTGTCAGGCTTACAAACAATAGTGGTCGCAAATCCACAAGAAGCGGGAAAACAAGTTTTTAAATGCATTCAAGACATGCACCAAAACAAGCAACTTAATACCGTGGGATTAGCAACAGGAAGCACCATGCAACCAGTATACAAATACTGGCGCGAGGCACAAGAATCATACCAAGATGTGGTGACTTTTAATTTAGATGAATATGTGGGCTTGTCTGCAAAACATCATCAAAGTTACGCATACTTTATGCACCAAGAATTATTTGATCATGTGGCATTTAAGCAAAGCTTTTTATTGAATGGCATTGCCAATCATTTACAAGAAGAATGCAATGCATATGAACAAGCATTAAATCAGCACCCTTTGGATTTGCAATTATTGGGTGTGGGTGAGAATGGTCATATCGCTTTTAATGAGCCAGGTGTTGATGCTCAATCGGTGACCAATATTACCGAATTAACCGATTCAACGATTGCTGTGAATAGCCGTTTTTTTAGCTCAGATGAAACTGTGCCAAGTAAGGCTTTGACCATGGGCATTGCTTCTATTTTGAATGCAAAAAAAATCATTATTGTGATTTTAGGTGAGAAAAAACGTGCGGCTTTGGAAAAATTATATGCTGGTGAGGTCGATAATCATTGGCCTGTAACGTACTTGTTAAAACATCCACAGGTGATTGTTGTCACGGATTTGGATATCTAAGTACAAACAGCAGCATGAGTACCGTTATAATAAGGGCTCATTTTAAAATTTTATCAAGGTAAAAAAACATGGAATTGATGATTGAAGATTTGGTTGAAGGTACGGGTAAAGAAGCGGTAAAAGGCAAAGAAATTACCGTGCACTATGTAGGTTTTTTAGAGGATGGTACTTCTTTTGATTCAAGTATTGAGCGCAAGCAACCATTAAGCATCACATTGGGTGTTGGCATGGTCATTGCAGGTTGGGATGAAGGTTTTGCTGGTATGAAAGAGGGTGGGAAACGCAAGTTAACCATCCCACCACATATGGGTTATGGTTCACAAGGTATTGGTAATATTATTCCACCAAATGCCACTTTAATCTTTGAAGTTGAGCTGTTGAAAGTTGATTAATTTTTAATTGATTTTGAGTTTGTAGTCGCTAGCCCTAAGTCAGTTAATGCAGTTCAACTTTTGATGTGTATTTATGAAAATTTACAGTTTTTTTGTGGTCATTTATTTCAATGTGGTCATGTAAGCTGTAAAGAAGGAGAGCAACTGTGTCTGTAGTTTTATACGACGATGGAAATCATAAATGCGTTGCATTTACTGACTTAGTGACAGGTGAAGGCGTACAAGCAAACCAGTTTGCAATTGCAAATGGTGGAGTAGGGATGTTGCTCGATCCAGGTGGTAACTTAACGTACAAACACCTGCTAGCCGAGATGTCCGATTACTTTTTGCCTTCTCGATTAAAATACATTTTTGCATCGCATCCTGATCCGGATATTATTGCTTCGGTGAATGGTTGGTTGTTGATTACGGATGCTGATATTCTTGTAGCCCAAGAATGGGAACGTTTTATTCCGCACTTTTGTTTAAAAGGTGCAACAGTTGGTCGTTTGGATACCATTCCACCAGAAGGCATGATTGTTAAATTGCAAGATGCAGAATTAATGCTGATTCCAGCACACTTTTTGCATTGTGTGGGTAACTTTCACGTTTACGACCCCATCAGTAAAATTCTGTTTAGTGGTGATGTGGGCGCGTCATTGGTCGATGCTGAAACAGCGGCTGGCTGGGTTGAAGACTTTGATGATCATTTGATTTCTGGTTCAATGCAAGGTTTCCATCAACGCTATATGGGTGGCAATATTGCTTGTCGTTATTGGGTGAATATGATTCGCCAGTTAGACGTCGAATGGATTGTGCCGCAACATGGTGCTTCATTTAAAGGCAAAGAAATGGTCAATCGCTTCTTGGATTGGTTTGAAACACTGGAATGCGGCGTCGATTTGTTGTCTCAAGATGATTTTGTCTTGGATAAAATGCAAATGTTTATCGATAAGCGAGACCGAAACAAAGTGGCTGAATAATGCCAAATCAAAAAAAGCTGCTTAAATTTAA
Organism: Neisseriaceae bacterium; assembly: GCA_030146285.1. Classification (GTDB taxonomy): domain Bacteria; phylum Pseudomonadota; class Gammaproteobacteria; order Burkholderiales; family Neisseriaceae; genus JASLFS01. The sequence continues at coordinate 22,832 of JASLBZ010000079.1, forward strand.
GCAGCTTTTTTAATGGGCTTGGGCTTTGATATTGTATTGCTTTGATTTATGCGATAATAAGCACGATTGCAAGAATTATGCATAAATACATTGAATAATAGGATAAAAAATATGACATTACCCATTTGCCCACAATGCCAATCAGAATATACATATGAAGACCAAGGTCATTTCGTGTGCCCAGAATGTGCTCATGAATGGGCATTGGATGATGGAGCAGCGGTATCCGAAGAAGTTGTGATTAAGGATGCCAATGGCGAAGCCTTACAAGATGGTGATACCGTGATTTTGATTAAAGACTTAAAAATCAAAGGCAGCTCACAAGTGATTAAACAAGGTACTAAGGTTAAAGGCATTCGCTTACAAGATGGCGACCATGATATTGCTTGTAAAATCAATGGCAGCGCAATGAATTTAAAATCAGAATTTGTGAAAAAAGCCTAAATCTTTTTTGCGATAGAGCATCACCTATAAATACTCTACAATAGAGGCTTAACAAGCCTCTATTTTTTGTTTTAGAAAGCCATTTATGAGTTACAGTCCAACCATCGCTGCTATTGCTACCGCCCCTGGTCGTGGCGGTGTGGGTGTTATCCGTTTGTCAGGTAAAGATTTACTGCCTTTAGCGCAAGAGATTACGGGTGGCAAAACGCCTAAGCCACGCTTGGCTTTGTACAGTGATTTTTTAAATCAAAATGGCGAGCCTATCGACAATGGTTTGTTATTGTATTTTGCAGCGCCTGCCAGTTTTACTGGTGAAGATGTGATTGAGCTACAAGGTCATGGTGGACCTGTGGTCATGAATATGTTGCTTGAGCGTTGCTTAGAAATGGGTGCTCAGATGGCACAGCCAGGTGAGTTTACCAAGCGTGCTTTTTTGAATAATAAGCTGGATTTAGCGCAAGCTGAGAGTGTCGCAGATTTAATTGATGCTTCTAGTCAAAGTGCCGCTCGCATGGCACTGCGTTCATTAAAAGGGGTTTTTTCGGAAAAAATCAATCTTTTGGTTGATGATGTGATTACTTTGCGGATGCTGGTTGAAGCCACACTGGATTTTCCAGAAGAAGACATCGATTTTCTTGAGGCAGCGGATGCCAAAGGCAAGCTACATAAAATCCAAGCACAATTAAAAGATGTTTTGGCCAATGCTGAGCAAGGTGCTATTTTGCGCGAAGGCATGAATGTGGTTTTGGTGGGTGCACCAAATGTGGGAAAATCTTCGCTATTAAATGCCTTAGCAGGGGATGACATTGCTATTGTGACCGATATTGCCGGTACAACTCGCGATACTGTTCGTGAGCAAATCACTTTAGATGGTGTGCCGATTCACATTATTGATACGGCAGGCTTACGAGAAACCGATGATGTGGTTGAAAGAATTGGTATTGAGCGCAGTGAGCAAGCAGTAAAACAAGCCGATGTGGCTTTGGTTTTGATTGACCCGCAAGAAGGTGTGAATGAAACCACACAAAGCATCCTGAATGCATTGCCCAGTGGCTTAAAGCGCATAGAAATTCACAATAAATGCGATATTTCCGGAGAGAAAGCCCAGTATGTTTCACGTGAAACTGCTGAAAGTACAATGTTTATTGATGCGGATGCTTTGATTTGTTTGTCTGCCAAACGAGGAGATGGTTTGGGTTTGTTGCGTGAAGCCTTGCTTGAGCAAGTGGGCTGGCAAGGTGAGAGTGAAAGCTTATTTTTGGCACGCACACGCCACATTCAGGCATTGGAAAAAGCGGCGGAAGAGTTAGAATTTGCTGACTTATGCAGTAACAATCAAATTGAATTGCTGGCAGAGCATTTGCGCTTATCACAATTGGCTTTCAATGAAATTACGGGTGAATTTACGGCAGACGATTTGCTGGGTGTTATTTTTAGCCGTTTTTGTATCGGTAAATAAAACGCAGATTTCTTAAAAACCCTTGTTAAAAACAAGGGTTTTTTTGTCTTTTGTAAGTGCATTCAGATAAAATACAAGCAAATCATCAAATAAAAGGCATCTTTATGTTAGACCCAATACAAAACCCCAATATTGTTGTGATTGGCAGCATCAATATGGATTTGGTGGTCAGTGCTCATCAGTTTCCTTGTGTGGGTGAAACCTTATTTGGGCAAAATTTTCAGACATTTTTAGGTGGGAAGGGTGCAAATCAAGCCGTTGCGGCAGCCCGATTGGGTGCGCAAGTGACACTGGTTGGCGCTGTAGGGGATGATGATTTTGGCCTGAGTGCCAAAAAAGGCCTATTGGCTCATGGCGTGAATCTGGATTATCTTAAAACATTGCCTGTGAATACAGGGGTGGCTTTGATTACGGTTGCCCATGGGGAAAATCATATTGTGGTGGTTTCAGGTGCGAACCATGCTTTGAATGTTGCTGATGTTGAAGCGGCTACTGATGCCATTGCCAGGGCGGATGTGGTATTGTGCCAATTGGAAATCCCGATGGCTTGTGTTCAAACTGCAGCACGCATAGCCAAGCAACATCAAAAGCCATTTATTTTAAACCCAGCACCAGCACAAGCGTTACCTGTGGATTTGTTGGAACAGATCAGTTTATTAACGCCCAATGAGGTTGAGTTAGGCCAACTGTTTGGAGTCAATAAAGCCATTCACCAAATACCTTACCCGATTGTTTTAACCGCCGGCAGCGAAGGTGCTTATTTTGTAGATGACTTAGGCAAACAAAAACACCAAACTGCTTTTGAGGTTGAGGCAGTCGATAGCACGGGAGCTGGAGACACTTTTAATGCTGCTTTGGCTGTTTTTTGGTTCTTGGGGATAGAAAAAGCGACGCGATATGCTTGTGCTGCAGCGGCATTGTCTACCACCAAAATGGGTGCCCAAACGGCCATGCCCGTCTTGACAGAGTTAAAGCAATTTTTGAATCAAGCTGTGAAATAGCAACAAAAAAGGCTGTCTTAAAGACAGCCTTTTTGGGAATGACTTGGTGCTTACCTTTACACAATACCTTGTGCCATCATGGCATCTGCCACTTTGGTAAAGCCTGCGATATTAGCACCTGCTACATAGTTGATGAAGCCATCTTCTTGTAAGCCATGGCGTACACAAGCTTCGTGGATATCATCCATAATGGTGTGCAAACGGTTATCAACTTTGTTGGCATCCCAGCTTAAGCGAAGTGCATTTTGGCTCATTTCCAAGCCTGATGTTGCCACACCACCTGCATTGCTTGCTTTGCCTGGTGCGTACAAGATTTTGGCTTTTAAGAATGCCAACACAGCTTCATTGGTCGAAGGCATATTCGCGCCTTCTGCAACACAGAAGCAGCCATTTTTGAGCAACACATTGGCATCATTTTCATCCAATTCATTTTGCGTTGCACATGGCAGTGCAATATCACATACCACACCCCAAGGGCGCTGGCCTTCGAAGTAAGGCAAGCCATGCTCTTTGGCAAATACAGACAAACGTTCACGTCGCTCATTTTTCAAAACAATCACATCAGCCAATTGTGCTTCTGTCATGCCATTGGGGAATTCTACAAAGCCAGCAGAGTCTGAAATCGTCAATACGCGAGCGCCCAATTGGATGAGTTTTTCAGCAGCATATTGCGCAACATTACCAGAGCCAGAAATGGTGACTGTTTTGCCATCCAAAACTTCACCACGAGTGGCCAGCATCGATGAAATAAAGTAAATAGCACCGTAGCCTGTTGCTTCTGGGCGAATCAAGCTACCACCGTAGGTTAAACCCTTGCCAGTTAAAACAGAGCTAAATTCATTGCGAATGCGTTTGTATTGACCGTATAAATAACCAATCTCACGGCCACCTACGCCAATATCACCCGCTGGTACATCTAAGTTTGGTCCAATATGACGACAAAGTTCAGTCATAAAAGATTGGCAAAAACGCATAACTTCTGCATCACTTTTACCTTTAGGATCAAAGTCAGAACCACCTTTAGCACCGCCCATGGGCAATGTTGTTAGTGCATTTTTGAAAACTTGTTCGAAAGCTAAGAATTTTAAGATACCCAAATTCACAGAAGGGTGAAAGCGCAGACCACCTTTGTAAGGGCCAATGGCAGAGGACATTTGAATTCGAAAGCCTCGGTTAACATGAACTTGGTTTTTATCATCAACCCAAGGGACACGGAACATGATAACGCGTTCCGGTTCAATCAAACGCTCAAGCAAGCCTTGTTCGGTATAACGTGGGTTTTTGGCCAAGAATGGACCAAGACTCATGAATACTTCTTCTACGGCCTGATGGAAAACAGTTTGATTGGGGTCCCGTTGTTTAATTTGTTGTAACAATTCTTCTAGATCAACGGTAGACATGGAAAGTATCCTTTAAAATGAATGCACTAAGGGCATATATATTTTTGACTGCTTGAAAGAACATCATAGCACCACTTAAAAAAACCACAAAATGCTATCAATATGTTATATGGGTTAAATTTAATTTTTTTAGCGATAAGAATTTTGTTTTTTTTTTAAATACTCAAGTTTGTGCTAATAAATGACAAAAAATTCCCGAATATTAAAGAAATTTTAAAAAAATTAAAAATATTATATTTTTTTGCATTTTCATTTAAATATTCACATTTTAAATATAGATTCAATTTGAGTATTTAGTTTTAGTAATGATATTGATTACAAGAGAAGATTGCTGTTAATTTGGCTATTTTCGTTTTAAATGTTAAGGCTAATAAAATAAGGCAGCCTGTAAAAATTCCAGACTGCCTTTTTGAATCAAAGTGTTAATATGCGATTAATTTGCCACAATGGGTGCCAAATCACGTAAAGCCTGCGCCATATCAATCCCTCGACGATGGGCATAATCGTGCAATTGGTCTTGTGCAATTTTGCCAGTACCAAAGTAACGTGCTTCTGGGTGAGCCAAGTAAAAACCACTGACAGCGGCTGTTGGCAACATGGCATAGCTTTCGGTGAGTGTCATGCCGATTTCTTCTGGCTTAAGCAAAGCCCACATTTGTGCTTTGCTTGTGTGATCAGGACAGGCAGGGTAGCCTGGGGCTGGGCGAATACCACGGTATTTTTCTGCGATTAAATCTTCATTGGAAAGATTTTCATCTGTTGCATATGCCCAGTATTCTTGACGCACATGTTCATGCATTTTTTCTGCTAAGGCTTCGGCAAATCGATCGGCCAAGGCTTTGAGTAAAATGGCAGAATAGTCGTCGTTATTCGCTTCAAAATAAGCCACATGCTCATCAATGCCGATGCCTGCGGTGACAGCAAACACACCAATATAGTCGGTTTTTTTTGTGCTTTTGGGTGTAATAAAATCAGACAAGCACTGGTTATAAGCACCTTTGGTTTTAGGCAATTGCTGGCGAATGGTATGCCAACGCATTTTTTCAGATGTGCCATCTTCGTCTAAAATCACAATATCATCGTCTTCTGTTGCATAAGCAGGATAAAAGCCAATCACTGCTGCGGCTTGAAGCCATTTTTCACTGATGATTTTATCCAGCATCTCCAAAGCACTTTGGTACAGTTCGCGTGCGCTCTCTCCAACAATGTCATCTTCTAAAATCGCAGGAAAGCGACCTGCAAGCTCCCAACTTTGGAAAAAAACCGTCCAATCAAAACGTGCAAGCAAATCTTGCAATGGGTAGTCTAAGAACACTTGACGACCTAAAAATGTTGGCTTCGGTGGGGTATAAGCATCCCAATCAATCGGATAGCGATTAAGACGAGCTTGCTCAATGCTGACCAATTTGGCTTGCTTTTTATGGTGGCGTTCACG
>JASLBZ010000128.1 GCA_030146285.1 Neisseriaceae bacterium
TATACCTTAGCGTATTCTAAAAATTGATTCTCGGAAATCATTTTTTCAAAATCATAAACGCTAGTAAAAAAATAGTTGATGCCATGCACTTCATTTGAACGAGGCTTGCGTGTGGTATGGGATACAGAAACGTGAACCAATGGATCTGCTTCGACAACATTTGAGACCAATGTTGTTTTACCTGTACCAGAGGCGGCAGAAATGATGAAAATATTGCCCCTTGCTTTATTGCTATTCATAATGACCCTCGAGTTAAAGTTACTGTATTATTATGCCACAGACCATCGCTTAATTGACGTTTGTATTGCTTATTGCGATGTTAAGGATACAATATTTGTGCCCAAATGTCATAAGAATAATTGGTATTGCTTTATTTTAATAGTATAAGGAATTACTTATGTTGTTTCATCCCGAAGTGCTTGGTATTGAGGAATTGGCACAAAAAATCCGCAAGATTCCCCACTGGCCTAAAGAAAATATTCTTTTTCATGACATCACGCCTATTTTACAAGAGCCATTGTACTTTCGTTTGCTAGTGGATTTATTGGTCTATCGTTACATGGGACAAAAAATAGATGTGGTAGCCGGTTTGGATGCGCGTGGTTTTATTATTGGTGCGGCATTGGCTTACCAATTGAATGTTGGTTTTGTGCCGATTCGAAAAAAAGGCAAGTTGCCATTTACCACTGTTTCACAAAGCTATGAGTTGGAATACGGCCAAGCCACGGTTGAAATTCATTCTGATGCAGTCAGTTCGGGTGATCGGGTTTTGCTCATTGACGACTTGGTGGCAACAGGTGGCACGATGCAAGCAGGCATTCAATTGTTAAAACGCTTAGATGCTACGATTGTGGAGGCCGCAACCATTTTGGAGTTTACCGATATGCCAGGCGGTGAACGTGTTCGTGAAAGTGGTGTAACATTGTTTAGCTTGTGCCAAAGTTTGGGCGACATTACATAAGCACACGATTCAAAATGAATTTTTTAAAAGGCAGTCTGAATTTTCAGGCTGCCTTTTTTTGTTGTGATTTAAGACTTCAAATCACTGGTGCAATGAGCACATTTTGTCGCAGGAATGGGGATGGCCGATAAGCAAAATGGACAATCTTTGGTTGTTGGCTCTGCAGGGGCGGCGGCAGCTTCTTCTTTGGCAAAGAATTTGTTCATGGTGCGTACCATCATGAAAATGGCAAGACCAACAATAATGAAGCTGATTACAGTATTAATGAATAAACCCAAGTTCAAGGTCACAGCGCCTGCTGCTTTAGCAGCTTCAATGGTGACGTAAGGACCTGCAACTTGTGCACCTTCTTTTAAGGTGACAAATAGGTTTGAAAAATCAACACCGCCTAACAATAAGCCTATCGGTGGCATGATAATATCGTCAACCAAAGACGATACAATTTTACCAAAAGCACCACCAATAACGACACCGACAGCTAGATCAATGACGCTACCGCGCATTAAGAATTTTTCAAACTCTTCGGCAATTTTGGGTTTTTTAATGGCAGGTGTTTTCATGCGTTTTCCGATATATTAAAATTATTAATAGAAATTATAAAGATTTGTGGATGCTTGGGCAAAAATTATTTTCTAGCCAATAAAAAAGGCCACTAAATATGGGTATTTAGTGGCCTTTTTTATTGTGGTTTTTACTCTTCGGCTGCATTAACACCCAAAGCATTGATGCTGTAACCGCCATCAACATACGTAATTTCACCTGTCACACCCGAAGCCATGTCTGACATCAAAAATGCAGCAACATTGCCGACTTCTTCGATTGTCACATTGCGACCTAATGGGTTGTGTGATGCCACATGTGTGAGTAATTTACCAAAATTACCAATGCCGGCAGCAGCTAGGGTTTTAATTGGGCCTGCTGAGATGCCGTTGCAACGAATGCCATCTTTACCAACAGAGGCGGCTGTGAAGCGAATAGATGCTTCTAAGCTGGCTTTGGCCATGCCCATGATGTTGTAGTTGGGAATCGCACGCACAGCGCCTAAATAGGTCAGTGCCAATAATGAAGCATTGCGACCTTGCATCATTGGGCGAGCAGCTTTTGCCAAAGCAGGGAAGCTGTAAGCTGAGACATCTTGCGCAATGGCAAATGCTTCGCGGCTTAGTGAGTCTAAAAAGTCACCATTCAAAGCTTCACGTGGTGCGAAGGCGATGGCATGAACCAAGCCGTCTAAACCATCCCAGTGTTTTTTCAAATCAACGAATACTTGTTCGATTTCATCATCATGTTGGACATCACAATGGAATACCAAATCAGAGCCAAGTGCGTGTGCCATTTTACGAACACGTTCTTCTAATTTGTCTACCGCATAGGTAAATGCTAATTCTGCACCTTGTTCATGGCAAACTTTCGCGATGCCATAGGCAATAGAGCGCTCAGAAATCATGCCAGTAATGAGGATTTTTTTGCCTTGCAAAAAGCCCATTTTGTGATCCTTGTGTAATTGGTTTATTTCTAAATTGGCGGCAATTATAAGCGAGATTGCATAGAATAACAAAATTCACTTCATAAATAGCAAGCGTTATATGATATATATCAAATCATTTATCATATTATAGGAATATTTATTTTGATTTTTTTAAAAAAATGCTTTAAGGCTTAATGTTTTTCAAGCAAGATAAATGACGTTCATGCATGGCTTTTTCACCGCCAAGAAGCTCAATCAACTCTTGTTGCGTGGCTTTTGTCATTTGTCGAATGGCTTGGTCGTTCATGCCGGTAAATGTTTCCCCCAAAGTGCAATTGCAATATTGTTTCGCAACAAGCTCTACAGGCATTTTATCCAGTTTGTTCACAACCATGTCATTTTGCCAAGCCTCTGAAAAAGGCATATTTTTTTCACAGCTTTCCAGCATGCTTTGGGTAATTTTTTCTTTGGATTGCTGGCTAAATTGTGTAATAGCATACATCACTGCAAACAAAGCGGCAGTAATGCCGAGCCACACATACATCGTTTTTTTTCGACTTGCCATTTGAAACCTATATCGTGCATTATTTAAGGATGCTCATCTGATGTGCATCACCAAGTGTTGTGCACAAAAAGATTCCAGCGTAAGAGGACGTATCTTACACAAAATCCAGTGGTTTTAATAGACTCAGATGCCAGAAGCCATGTGGCTTGATGAGTCAA
>JASLBZ010000088.1 GCA_030146285.1 Neisseriaceae bacterium
TGCCATCATTTCTTGCATTTGCATTTTTACAGCCTTTATTAGTTACAACTAAATTAGATAAATCTAATATTAATGTGATTCTTATCAAAAAGCAACCTATTTTATTATTTATTGTTTGGGAATAACACCAATTCAGGTTATGCTAAAAGCGACAAACAGCATCTTGTTTGATGTGATCAAAAAAGGATAACATAATGAAAAATATAATTTTATGTGTTTTCATGCTGCCGATGTTTGCATTGGCAAAAGAGACCAATGCGCCTCAAAAAAAATCACCTAGCACCATGCTACAAAAAAGCCCAGAGGCGCAAAAAAATGGCCATTATGGCAACAACAACCGCCCCAATCGCCCACATTACAACATCAATGTCCACATCAACCCCCAACCCTATACCCACTACAACAGCCGAGAAACCATTTATTTTGGTGGCAACAATGGCTCGCTAACACGAGAACACTGGGAATCAGGCAATCGCTATTACAATGAAAACAACAATAACAATGGCCAATGCATTTACCGCCTAAAAGACAGTAAAAAAACAGAGCGCCACCCCAAAGAAGAAGACTGGGAATGGCTGTGCCCGCGTTAAATAAAAATGTCCTATTCGGGCATTTTTATTTGGGTATTTTAAGTATTCAATGGCAAAGCACACCAACAATCACATCGCAAATGTGTCATCTTTGAAGGCTGCCTATTGAATACAAACTACCTTACCTAAAGGGCTCATTTATCGCTACAATGGTTTTTCATTTTTTCCAACGATAATAAAAGCATAATAATGAGTACCACTGAAAATACCGCAAGATTATTGATTACCTGCGAAGACAGAGCAGGAATTGTCCAAGCCGTTTCTGGCTTTTTATACCACCACGGTGCCAACATCACCACGCTTGATCAGTACACGACAAAAGCGCTTGGTGGTGAATACTTTATGCGGGTTGAGTTTGAACTTCCTGAGCTGGAAAAAACATTCGCCCCCATGCAACAAACCTTCAAAAGCAATGTGGCTGAACGTTATGGCATGCGGTGGCAATTGTCTCGTGTTAGTGATCTTAAAAAAGTGGGGATTTTGGTTTCTAAGTTCGACCATGCGCTCATGGAATTATTGTGGCGCCACTCTCGTGGTCTGTTGCCTTGTGAAATTACCCATGTGATTAGTAACCATGAAAATTTGCGCCATGCCGTGGAAAGCTTTGGGATTGCCTACCACGTGATTCAAGTAACGCCTGAAAACAAAGTCGAAGCAGAAGCCCAGATTCATGAAATCATGCAAAACAATGATTTATTGGTTTTGGCTCGTTATATGCAAATTCTCAGCGAAGACTTCACCAACAAATGGAACATGAAAATCATCAACATTCACCACTCGTTTTTACCAGCGTTTGTGGGTGCGAACCCTTACCAACAAGCCTACGACAAAGGTGTGAAACTCATTGGCGCAACGGCTCACTATGTGACAGCCGACTTAGATCAAGGTCCTATTATTGAGCAGGCCGTCGAACGGGTCAGCCACCATTATGATGTCAAAGACTTACGCGAATTGGGTGAGGATGTCGAACGCAATGTTTTGGCTCGGGCTGTACGCTGGCACTTAGAAGATAGGGTAATTGTTCACGGCAACAAGACTGTCGTTTTTGATCGCTAACCAATACCCAATAAAAAAGCAGCCTAAGGCTGCTTTTTACTGTCTGATTTTTTATTTTGGTGCATGTGCACACAACGGAGAATCCGGTGCTACACCTTGCCACTCATCAGGCGTATAAGCATGAATGGCCAATGCGTGAATGTGCCCTGCCGTCAATAGCTCATTGGCTAGCGCATAGATTTTTTGGTGACGTTTTACCGAACGCAAACCTGAAAAATCCTCGCTAACAATCACCATTTTAAAATGTGATTCTTTGCCAGGATAATAACCACCATGGCCAGAAGATTCATTTATCACTGCCAAATGAGTAGGTTTTAAAACTTGTACTCGTTCAATTAATTGTTGTTCCAACGTCATGGTTTTTCCTTCTGAATTATCAATTTTTTTGGCTAATGCCAATCATGAATCTACTGCAAAGCTGTTACTTATTGGCCAAGCGCAGCATCATCTAAGCCCAAATCTTGCCAACCTTGGTGGCCTAACGCTTCTAATTTTTTAATATTACGCTCAAAAATGGTGGCGGCATCAGGGAAATTCTTCATGGCATCTTCAATGCCAGCTTCTCTAATAAAATGCAAAGTTGGAAACGGAGAGCGATTGGTGTAATTCTCAATATCACCAACTTGAGTGCCTTCAAACTGAAACAAGGGGTGAAAAGGCGCAATCTGCCATGTACCCTCTAAACCATGCTCTTCAATAATGCCTTCTGCCAAATCCAACATATCATTGAAAATAAAAAAGTCTTCAAATAATGTTGGGTGTACCAATAAACTGGTTTCCGTGGTTTCTGGGTCACACTCTTTTAAATACTCGAATTCAGCATCAATGTCTTCTAAAAAAGCATCCAAATGTTTGGCGTGGCTCACCGTAATGCGCACCTGGTTTTTAACATAAACCGCCTTGGCAAAAGGACACAGATTCAAACCAATCACGGCTTTTTCTAACCATTCTTTGGTTTTGGAAATCACGATTTCATCAGAAACAGCAGTGTTCATGGCACAATCTTTCTTTTTATTAATTTTAATATTGTACCTGAGTTTGCCATGATACCAAATGCGCATTCTGGCCTAATCAGCCATGATTCAAAATATAAATTGGTTATTTTTCAAACGCTTTGATATACTGTTAATATGTTTATTACATAGGGTATGTTGTTCATACATTATTTATGCATCTTAGTGAGCATAGTCATTTTAACTGTTTTACCTGTATTTCCATTTCCTCTTCTGTTTCTAGCCTGCTGCCTAACTCTTATGCAGTGTGGCGACCTCTAGTACCGCTTTAGCGCCACATTCTCAAAAATAAATTTCTTTTTGTGCAAATGCATTCATGCGAATTTCGCATATGCCATTTGAGTATTGAATCAATTTTGGAGTTCTGTATGTACTATTGGATTATGTTGGCTTTGGCTGTTATTGCCGAAATATCAAGCACCATTAGCATGAAATATGCTCAAACACACTCGCCATTGCTCGGTTATATCGTTATGGCAGTGCTAATCTCTTTTTCATTTTTTGCCTTTTCACGTGCCATTATTAAAATTCCTTTGGCTGTTTCGTATGCCATCTGGGAAGGTGTGGGCTTATTGGGTATCGGCATTGCCAGTGCCATTTTATTCGGTGAATACCTAAGCACCACCCAAATGTTTGCCATCGGTTTGATGATGACAGGCTTATTGTTGGTGACTTTTGACAAAGGCAAAAAAACAAACAATCAACAACAAGAATCTGCTCCACCGGCACATCATGAGGTGGCGTAATGTGGATTCCTGTTACATTATTGATTGCTTCAGCAGCACTTGATATTGCAGCTTGTTATTGTATTAAACGCTCCAAGGGTTTTAAAAAACGGGCTTGGGGTTTGATTGGTTTGGCTTCGATTTCAATGGCTTTTGTACTACTGAGTTTTGTGGTACGAGATATCCCGCTGGGCATTGCTTATTCAGCTTGGGGTAGCTTAGGTGTCTTGGGCACTGTTTTACTGGATCGCTACTTTTTTAATTCCCGCTTGGGTAAACGTGGCTTTTACGGTATTGGCTTGATTATTTCAGGCATTGTTTTATTACAAATTTAAAAACAAAAGGCAGCTTGTAAGCTTACAGGCTGCCTTTTGTTTTTCATGATAATCAACTTAAAAAAACAATGAATCCTTAACATCAATTATCTTGAATTTAAACACGGGAAAATTCATCAGTAGCAGCCACCAAAGCCGCACTCATTACAGGATCCATTGCTGAATGCCCAGCCAAAACCTCACGCAAATCAGCCTCAGGAAAGGCTTTTTTCAAATCCCATGCACTGGTAAATGGTGTACACACATCATATCGCCCTTGCACCATAATGGTTGGAATATGGCGAATCTTATCCACATTACTCAAAATGGCATGCTCATTATTCAGCCAAGCCAAATGGTGGAAATAGTGGTTTTCAATTCGAGCAAATGCCAATGCAAAACGCCCATCGTTGTTTTCTGCAATAGCAGCATGGTTTTTGTGCAAATAGCTGACATTTGCTTCCCAAACAGACCAGCAACGAGCGGCTTCTAAACGCAGCGCTTCAGGAACGGCCTCATCAAACAAATAATAATGGTAAGCCGCTACCATATTGCCTCGTTTGTCTTCAGGAATAAATTCATAAAACTCGTCCCATGCTTCTGGGAAGATTTGTGCAGCACCACCCTCATACAACCAGTCAATTTCTGACTGCCGGCACAAGTAAATACCACGCAAAATCAACTCACTTACGCGATGTGGATAAGCTTGTGCATAAACCAAGGATAAGGTACTGCCCCAAGAGCCACCAAATACCATCCATTGCTCAATGCCCAACATCTCTCGCACTTTTTCAATGTCGGCTACCAAATCCCAAGTGGTGTTTTCAAGCACACAAGCATGGGGCAATGACTGCCCACATCCGCGCTGATCAATTTGAATAATTCGATAAACTTCAGGATTAAAAAAACCACGAGACGCTGCTGAAGTGCCACCACCTGGCCCACCATGCAAAAAAATCACCGGTTTACCATTCGGATTACCCGACTCTTCCCAATAAATTTGGTGTAAGTCAGATACCGGTAATAGGCCACTTTGATTCACTTCAATATCGGCGTACATTTTTCATTTCCTTTCATCAATGCTTTTTATTTTACAGGATGCCTCATTTGCTCTGGGCGTAAAAAAACTGTGGATAAAATATCCACAGCCTGTGTGTATTATTGGTTTTTTATACTTCGCTGTGCAAATGGCGCAGTGGTACTGATGTTGTGGTTTTGATTTCTTTCAAAACAAAACTGGATTTGGCATCTTGCACACCTGCTTGTGATAACAAAGTATCCAATACAAAATGTGAGAAATCAGCCATATCAACAAAAAAAGCATGCAACATATAATCCGTTTCACCCGTTAAAGCAAAACAACTTAAAATTTCAGGCCATGTTTGTACCACTTCATCAAAGTGAGCACGGCTGTCACCTGCTTTATCCACGGTCACGCGAATAAAAGCCTGTAACCCTAAGCCAATTTTTGCAGGACTTAAAAGTGCCGCATAGCGCTGAATCACACCAGCATCTTCTAATTGTTTTAAACGACGCAGACAAGGCGAAGGTGATAGCGCCACGCGCTCAGACAACTCCACATTGGTTAAGCGGCCATTTTCTTGTAGAACTTGCAGTATCTTTAAGTCTGTTTTATCCAAAACTAACGTATTCAATTTGATTTCCCTCTATCTATGTATTCGCAATTGATGTGAATAGCAGCTTTAAGCTGCCTTATCGTTAACCATGTCCTAAGCATTTCACCGTTTGAATTGTATGGATTTTATTATCAATTCATGTTTTTTATCGATTATTGGCAATATAGCATAATTTATTATCAATAAAGCATCAAAATGCTTATTTTATTGCTATTTATTTTCATATTTGCCAATAAAAATCGACTACTCAAGAATAGTCCAACGGAATATATAGCCATAAAAAACATTAATTTGTCTTGTTTTTATATTTTTTTTAATGAAATCAAAAAAGTATCTTTTTCTAAAAAAACCCGTTTTACCAACAAATGTACTTGCCAAAACAGCAACGTTACAGCGATAATTACCCCGTTTTGCAGGAGAGTGCATTCAACAACAGATGCACACCGAAGGCGCAAATGACCCTCAAATCGCTCAGGTTACAGGACTGCAAAAACCACTCGTGAAAACGGTCACATCTGGAGAGCGGTGCAAAAAGCATCCACCGAAGGGGCAAAGAGCCATAAAAAGCTCGAAAATCTCAGGTTTCAGGACAGATAGGGAGCTTTCTTTGCCAAATGCAAAGGAAGAGACCTATTTCTATGGAGAAACAGAATGAGTGAACCGCTAAAAACCCCTTTTTACCAATCTCATGTCGATGCTGGTGGCAAATTAGTCGATTTTTCAGGTTGGAATTTACCCATTCATTATGGCTCACAAATTAAAGAACACGAAGCTGTGCGCACAGACGCCGGCATGTTCGATGTCTCACACATGGTTATTACTGATGTAAAAGGCAGTGGTGCCAAAGCATGGCTACAATACTTATTGGCCAATGATGTTGATAAATTAAAAATCGTTGGTAAAGCTCTTTACTCTCCTATGTTAAACGAAAATGGCGGCATCATTGATGACCTAATCGTTTACTTAAGCAATGCCGAAGAAACCGAATACCGCATTGTATCGAATGCAGCGACCCGCGAAAAAGACAGCGCACACTTCATTAAAACCAGCCAAGGCTTTGACCTAAAACTGACCCAACGCAATGAGTTAGCAATGCTGGCTGTACAAGGCCCTAACGCCATTAGCAAATTGTTGTCTGTTAAAACTGCTTGGAAAGAGTCTGTTGAAGCATTGAAATTGTTCCAAGGCGTGGACTTTGGTGACAATTGGTTTGTAGCCCGTACCGGTTATACTGGTGAAGATGGTGTTGAAGTCATCTTGCCTAGTGAAGCTGCTGCCGAATTTTTCACACAATTACAAAATGCAGGCATTAACCCTTGCGGCCTAGGTGCGCGTGATACATTGCGCATGGAAGCTGGCATGAACTTATATGGTCATGATATGGACGACGAAGTGAGCCCATTAGAAGCAGGCATGGGTTGGACTGTTGCATGGAGTGACGATCGTGACTTTATCGGTAAAGCACCAATGGCAGCCTTAAAAGAAGCTGGCGTGCAAAGCAAGCAAGTGGGTATCTTATTAGAAAGCCGTGGCGTATTGCGTGAAGGCATGGAAATTACCATTCCTGGCGTGGGCACAGGTCTTTTAACCAGCGGCACATTCTCACCATTTCTAAAACAATCTATTGGTATCGCTCGCGTTCCAAAAGCGACTGAAGCCACAGCTCAAGTCGATATCCGCGGTACCTTAACTGACGTGCGTATCATGAAACTTCCGTTTGTACGCAACGGTCAAAAACAATTCGATTAATTTGTAACTTTGCTGCAAACAGCTTTTATATTGAAGCGGTTTAGCGGTTTGTTGATATTCATAAACTGGAGAGACTCATGAGCATTCCTAGCGATTTAAAATATGTAGACAGCCACGAGTGGTTGCGTTTAGAAGCTGACGGCACTGTGACCATCGGCATTACCGATCACGCACAAGAATTATTGGGCGATATCGTGTTTGTTGAATTACCAGAAGTGGGCACTGTATTCGCTGCTGAAGATCAAGCTGGCGTGGTTGAATCTGTGAAAGCTGCATCTGATGTAAATTCACCGATTGCTGGTACTGTGGTTGCATTTAACGAAGCATTGGTTGATGCTCCTGAATCTGCTAACACTGATCCTTATGGTGATGCTTGGTTCTTCCGCATCAAACCAGAAAATGTTGCTGATTTAGATGCATTGATGAGCGCAGAAGCTTACGAAGCTGAAATCGGTTAAATTCCAATGCCTCAATGCCAACTGGTATTGAGGCATTTTTACTGAATCAAAATCACCATGAGCTACTGTAAATTTGTTGCCAATATTGAAGATGAAAACAATGTTCATCGTCAATACCATGACAACCAATATGGTTTTCCCATTTTGGATGACAATGCTTTATTTGGTCGCTTGATTTTGGAAATCAATCAAGCAGGCTTAAGTTGGCAAACCATTTTGAATAAGCAAGATGCCTTTCAGGCTGCCTATCAAAATTACCACATTGCCAGCATTGCAGCTTTTGATGACGATGATGTTGCCCGCTTATTAGGCGACAAAGGCATTATTCGCAACCGTCTAAAAATCCATGCTGCTATTTTTAATGCCCAACAGCTTTTGCTGATACAAGAACAATATGGCTCATTTAAAAATTGGCTCGATGGCTTACACCCTCTTCCCTTAGAAGATTGGCTAGTCATCTTTAAAAAACACTTTAAATTTGTTGGTCACCAAATCACCAACGAGTTTCTCATGAGCTGTGGTTATTTAGCAGGCGCACACGATGAAAATTGTCCTTGCTATCAAACCGTACTGCAACACAATCCTGCGTGGGCAGTAACACAGTCATAAAAATTAACGGTTGGTGCTGGTAAGCCTTCAGCTTGCCAATGCCATCTACACACCATTTGCACACAAGTCATTTGACTTGAATGTTTGTTAAATCAAAGGAATCTACGATGAGTTTTAACGACTTATTTAATGCTGGCGAATTCATTGGTCGTCACGTTGGCAGCAATGCCGAGCAAAAAGAAGCCATGCTAGCCAAAGTTGGCGCCAAAGACATGGCAGATTTTATCGACCAAACCGTGCCTGCAAGTGTTCGCATGCCTGCTGCTTTAGACTTACCACAAAGCATGACTGAAGCCGATGCTTTGGCTAAGTTACGTGCTTTGGCTGACAACATTACCGTCAACAAAAGCTATATCGGTATGGGCTACTACCCTTCTCGTTTGCCTAATGTTATCGTGCGCAACGTATTGGAAAACCCAGGTTGGTACACGGCTTATACGCCTTACCAAGCTGAAGTTGCCCAAGGTCGCTTGGAAGCTTTGTTAAACTTCCAACAAATGTGTATTGATTTGTCTGGTTTAGAAGTTGCTGGCGCTTCTCTTTTAGATGAAGCAACAGCTGCTGCTGAAGCGATGGCCATGTCTAAACGCATTGGCAAATCAAAATCAAACCAATACTTTGTGGACAGCCGTGTGTACCCACAAACATTGGACGTGGTGAAAACCCGTGCTGAATACTTTGGTTTTGAATTGGTGGTTGGTGACTTTGAAACCGCGAAAAATGGCGATTTCTTTGGTGCTTTATTCCAATACGCAGGTGTGGATGGTGACGTTGTTGATTTAACAGACGTGATTGCCGCAGTCAAAACCAAAGGCACCATCGTTGCTGTTGCAGCCGATGTGATGAGCTTGGTATTGTTAAAATCACCAGCTGAAATGGGTGCTGATATTGCCTTGGGTAACACCCAACGCTTTGGTGTTCCTATGGGCTTTGGTGGCCCTCACGCAGCTTACTTTGCTTTCCAAGACAAAGTAAAACGTTCAGCTCCAGGCCGCATTATCGGTGTATCTGTTGATGCTAACGGTGATACAGCTTTGCGCATGGCTTTGCAAACTCGCGAACAACACATTCGCCGTGAAAAAGCCAATTCAAACATTTGTACTTCACAAGTATTGCTAGCTAACTTGGCTGGTATGTATGCTGTTTACCACGGTCCTGAAGGCGTAAAACGCATCGCCACTCGCATTCATGCTTTGGCTGTTGCATTTGCTGATGCCATGCAAGCTGCTGGTTTGGACATCAAACACAAAACCTTCTTTGACACCGTTGTTGTGAAAACCGGTGCGACTACTGATGCCGTTTTTGCGGCTGCTTTGGCTGCAGGTTACAACTTACGCAAAGTCGACGATGCACATTTGTCTGTTGCATTCCATGAAGAAACATCGGCACAAGACTTCTCTAATTTGGTTGCGGCTTTCACCGGCACAGCAGCTCAATTGCCTGCTGAATTCACTTTAGGCTTACCTGAAAATTTATTGCGCCAAGAAGCCATCCTAAGCCACCCAGTATTCAATAGCCACCACACTGAACATGAAATGCTACGCTACTTAAAATCTTTGGAAGATAAAGATTTGGCGATGAACCGCAGCATGATTTCTTTGGGTAGCTGTACCATGAAATTGAATGCAACTGCAGAAATGATTCCAATTACTTGGAAAGAATTCGCGCACGTGCATCCATTTGCACCTCGTGACCAAGTAGAAGGTTATTTGGAAATGATTGCTGGCTTAGAAGAGCAATTGTGCAAAATTACTGGCTTTGATGCCATCTCTATGCAACCTAACTCAGGTGCCAGCGGTGAGTATGCTGGTATGGTTGTGATTCGTCGCTTCCAAGCATCTGAAGGTCAAGGCCATCGCAATATCTGCTTGATTCCTCGTTCAGCACACGGTACCAATCCAGCAACAGCCATTATGGCCGGTTTAAAAGTGGTTGTGGTTAATACCGATGAGCACGGCAACGTAGACATGGATGATTTGCGTGCCAAAGCTCAGGAACACAAAGACAACCTATCTGCCATCATGATTACTTACCCATCTACCCATGGCGTATTTGAATCTAGCATCCGTGAAATTTGCGATATTATCCATGCAAATGGTGGTCAAGTTTACATGGACGGTGCAAACATGAATGCACAAGTTGCGATTATGCAACCTGCTGAAGTGGGCGCTGACGTCTTGCACATGAACTTGCACAAAACCTTCTGTATTCCTCATGGCGGTGGCGGCCCAGGTATGGGTCCAATTGGCATGAAGTCACATTTGGCACCATTTATTTCTAGCAACGTTGTCTCTGCTGTACCGAATGCACAAGATGGCATGAGCGCAGTTTCTGCTGCACCATTTGGTAGCGCCAGTATTTTGCCTATCACTTGGATGTACATCACCATGATGGGTGCGAACGGTTTGCGTGATGCAACTGAGTCTGCATTGCTACATGCTAACTACATCGCAACTCACTTAGCTGATGACTACCCAATCTTGTACACAGGTCAAAACAACCGTGTGGCACATGAGTGCATTATCGACTTGCGTCCTTTAAAAGCAGAAAGCGGCATCACTGAAGTGGATATCGCTAAGCGTTTAATTGACTATGGCTTCCATGCACCAACCATGTCATTCCCAGTGGCTGGCACTTTGATGATTGAACCAACAGAATCTGAAGGCAAAGCCGAACTAGACCGCTTTATTGCAGCGATGAAACAAATCAAAGTTGAAGCTTTGAAAGTTCAAAATGGCGAATGGCCAGCAGATGACAATCCATTGGTTAATGCACCACACACAGCTCAAAACCTATTGGGCGAATGGAACCATGCTTACAGCCGTGAAGAAGCAGTTTATCCTTTGGCTTATGTTCGTCAACACAAATTCTGGCCTAGCGTGAACCGCGTCGATGACGTATTTGGTGACCGCAACCTTATTTGTTCTTGTCCAAGCATTGATAACTACGAAGATTAATTGTGATTGATTAACCCACAGTTAAAAACAAAGGCAGCCTGAAATTCAGGCTGCCTTTTTTGTGCATATCTTGTGGGCATCTTAAAATAAAGCAAAAATAATCATATTAAAACAGTGGTTTAAATTTAATCAACAGCTGTGAACAATATTAATTACTCCAATCACACATCAAAGCGGCTTGATCTTTGGTATAAACATCAACAGCGGCTTGAACGGTCTCACCTGTTGCCTCTAAAGGCTCAATCGATTCTTTGTATTGCACTTTTTTCAAAAGATTCTGCACAACAGCCAAAGGCTCTTTAAACACCAACATGGACCCAGAGACCCCAGTGCCATGGCCACGGTAAAAAACAATGGCATCAACCGGAATACCATAGTATTCGCTGTTTTGTAACGGAACAACAATATTGCTGTATTCACCCTTATCTTCTAAGCGCACTTCTCCAACAGCATTTTGGTAACGCATTGGCAAAACAACTTGCCCCAATTGCGGTTTATCATCCTCAGTTGCTCCATCACTGCCCACCGAGCCCATAGCAAAATGAATCAAATTGCTTTCCAATTGAGAAAAAATCAGACTGTCTTCGCAGCCATTTTCCCAACTTTGAAACACAGGTGTCCAGTCCACTTTGCTTTCTGGCACATCGCTTGTTTCTTCACTCACCATTTCAGTAACCGCACGTTGCGCAGCTTCATAGCGATCATCTTCTTCATGCTCTGCACATGCCACCAACAAACCCAAAGAGAGCAAAATAGCCCCCATCAAACCCTTTGCCATGCCATTTTCCCTTTTTTATTCCCAATAAATACCCATCAATTGATGCCAGCATTTTAAAAATCTTACATCTTTTTATTGTGATGTGATGAAGCCCATTCATCATAAAGTATTTCACACCAATACACGAACACAAATGCTCAAAGCCGCAGGCACAAGTTCACCACCATATGACCCACAAACAACAGACGCAAAAAAAGCCGCTTGAATCAGCGGCTTTTAAAATTTTGAACTCATCACTTTAATGTAATGGTGCAATTTGATAAATCAGCAATACTGGCTAAGGCTTCAACACGAACACCTTGCTCTTCAATAATTTGACGGCCATTTTGAAAGGCTTTTTCAATAATAAAGCCCATACCCACCAAATTCGCACCCGCTTGTTTTACCAAATCAATCACACCCAAAGCAGCATTGCCATAAGCCAAGAAGTCATCCACAAACAAAACATTGTCCTCGGGCGTTAAGAAATCCGAGCTAATCACCACATCGTAAGTGCGGTTTTTGGTGAATGAATGCACTTGTGTGTGCAACACATTTTCAATCGTACTTGGTGCTTTTTTCTTCGCAAACACCACCGGTAAATTCAACAAATAACCCGTCATGATGGCCGGTGCAATACCACTGGCTTCAATGGTCATAATCTTATTGACATTGGTACCTGCAAACAGGCGAACAAACTCAACGCCAACGGCCTTCATTAAAGTTGGGTCCATTTGATGGTTGATAAAACTATCAACTTTTAAAATACCACCTTCAAAGCAGCGACCATCTTGAAGAATACGTTGTTTTAATAAATCCATAACTTCTGTGTCCAGTATTGCATTAACTTTTTGAAGCGATTGATTATAACCGAATCCAAGCATGAAATCATCGTTTAGTTCGAGCTTTACCTTCCCATCAGGATAATTCAATACACATTCTCAAACCAAGGCCGCCACAATGATTTGTCAACATCCATAAGATTTATTACATCTAAATGACAACTGTATCTTAAAGGCTTCTGCATCTTTTTTATTTTTTATTTTATACGAATGATGGGCTTATATTTTAACTGCAAAAAAACAACATTCTATTTTTTAAAGTTATTACTCGTACCAAATTCATTTTATTAACAATAAACAAAATAAAAATGCCATTGTTATTTATACTAAATAAATAGTAAACTTTTGAAAAATAAATAACACAAGAACAACAAAATAATTCTTATTACCATAGATATAGAACATTATATCAATAAATATACAAATTTAATATTTTATATTCAAGATTTACATTTATTAAAATTTTATAATTGTATTTCTCATATTATGAATAAATTAACCATGTGTAATTTATTGTTATCAGTTATATTTTAAACATATTTTTACATTCGCTAACATAATTAACACAGTTAATTACATTACATATCAAGGTTATTTATAATGAAATTAAATAAAAACATTCTTATGG
>JASLBZ010000089.1 GCA_030146285.1 Neisseriaceae bacterium
ACCGCTTTGAATAAATTCATTGCCCCCAGTTTAATTGCTGCTTTTGGCTGGCAAGCTGTGCCCAATGTTTACGCTGCTATCTTGCTAATCACGGCTATTTTATTTTGGTTCTTCAGCTTCGATGACAAGAGTCATCACACACCAGCAACCGTGAGCATTAAAGATCAATTGCGTTTGGTTAAAAACAAAGATGTTTTGAAATACAGCCAATATTATTCAGTGGTATTCGGTGGTTATGTTGGGATTTCATTGTGGTTGGTGAGCTATTACGTTGAAGAATACCATTTTAGTTTGGTTCAGGCTGCCTTATTGGCTGCATGTTTCTCCTTACCTGGTGGCGTGTTGCGTGCTTTTGGTGGTTGGCTATCTGATAAATTTGGCGCGCACAAAGTCACTTGGGCTGTGATGTGGGTTTGTTGGGTATCCTTTTTTATTATGTCCTACCCACCAACACAAATGACCGTGAAGACTGTGGATGGCAGCATGAACTTACATTTGGGACTGAACGTCGAAGTGTTCACCATTATTTTATTCATTGTTGGTGTGGCTTTGGCAGTGGGTAAAGCATCGGTGTTTAAATTCATCTCCGATGAGTTCCCACAAGATATTGGTACGGTTTCTGGCATTGTCGGTTTGGCTGGCGGTATGGGTGGTTTCTTATTGCCCATTATGTTCGGTATGTTGGTTGATTTAACGGGTGTGCGTTCTAGCTCGTTTATGTTGATGTACGGAGCCGTTAGTGTCAGCTTAATTTGGATGTATTTTAGCTTTAAAAAACCCTCAAAAGCAGCAGCTTAAATTTGATTGGAGAAGTAAAAATGGGCAAATTAATTCAAGACTGGCAGCCTGAAAATGCCGAGTTTTGGGCCAAAGAGGGCCGAAGTGTTGCTAAGCGCAACCTGTGGATTTCTGTTCCTGCTTTATTATTGGCATTTGCCATTTGGCAAGTTTGGAGCGTCACCGTTGTTAAGTTACCGAGCATTGGTTTTCAATACAATCCGAATCAATTGTTTTGGTTGGCGGCATTGCCCGCTTTATCTGGTGCAACCTTACGAATTTTCTACTCATTTGTGATTCCTATTTTTGGTGGCCGTCGTTGGACTGCGATTTCAACCGCCAGCCTATTGATTCCTGCTATTGGCTTGGGCTTGGCAGTACAAAATCCAAATACCTCGTACACCACCATGTTTGTGTTAGCGCTATTGTGTGGCTTTGGTGGTGCAAACTTTAGCTCTTCAATGTCAAATATTAGCTTTTTCTTTCCCAAATCAGAAAAAGGCAATGCCTTAGGCATCAATGCAGGCTTGGGTAATCTAGGTGTGTCGACCGTGCAGTTTGTTGTGCCGTTGATTATCACAGCAGGTGTTTTTGGTGCTTTGGGTGGCGAGCCACAAACCATTGTCAAAGATGGCAATACCACACAAGTTTGGTTACAAAACGCTGGTTTTATTTGGGTGCCATTTATTATTCTTAGCACATTGACGGCTTGGTTTGGCATGAATGATTTGGGCAATATTAAGTCATCATTTAAAGAGCAATCTATTATCTTTAAGCGCCTACACAATTGGCTAATGTGTTGGTTGTATGTTGGTACGTTTGGTTCTTTTATTGGTTTTTCAGCGGCATTTCCATTGTTAATCTCGCAAGCATTTCCAATGGAAGACCCAATTAAATATGCATTTTTAGGCCCATTGGTGGGCGCTATTACCCGTGTTGTTGGTGGTTGGGTTTCTGATAAGGTTTCTGCAGCTTGGGTGACGGGTGTTAGCTTCTTTATTATGATTTTGGCAGTATTGGGTGTGATTTTCTTCTTGCCAGGAGCAGGCAGTGCAGGCAGCTTTACCGGTTTCTTCTTCTGTTTCTTATTGTTGTTTGGCTTCAGTGGTGTGGGTAATGGATCAACATTTGCCCAAGCACCGTTGATTTTTACTGCCATTCACAAACGTTTGGATCATGAGTCTGAAGAGCAAGCACAACAACATGCCATGAAAGAATCTGCAACTGTTTTGGGTTTCATGGGTGCAATCGGTGCTTATGGTGGTTTCTTTATCCCTAAAAGCTTTGGTTCTTCGATTGCAGCCACAGGCAGCGCCCAAACTGCATTGATTGTGTTTGTGGTGTTTTACATGACCTGTTTGTTTGTGAACTATTGGTTTTACATGCGAAAAGGCTCGTATACCAAGTGCTAAGCCACAAAAATATCCTTTTTCCCCAAATGGTCTTTGCCTTCAGTAAAGGCCATTTTTGTTAATCAAATCAATGAAAGTGCTATCTGCTGCTTTGCGTAGATTGTTTTTATGCACCTTCTTGGCACTGCGACAAAAATGTCTTTCTTGGTCAATCAAAAAAATAAAAACTGATTTAGCTCAATAAAACACCATTTTAAAATCTGTCATTGAAGCAGAATTGAAGTTTGGATTGGATGTTATTGAAGCTTTTTTAAGATTGAACTTTGGTCATTTACATCGGTCGTGCAAAGTGAAAAAGCACCTCTATGATGCTTCTTAGCCTATTGAAAACGTTTTCTTGTTCCAGAAAACTTGGGTGCTTGGCCTAACACCTACACCAAGTGCTAGTTAGTCTAAGTAAAAGGAAGTAGTTTTGGCACCGATAAATTGCTACTTCCTACCAATGGTTATCAATGACAGGAAATTTATAATATTGCATAGATAAAAATAAGCCACTGTGGCCGAATTGGAGCACAAGAATGAGTCATTTTTTAGATAGATTGAACTTCTTAAGTAAAACCAAAGAGACGTTTTCTGATAACCACGGTGCGGTTGTGGCTGAAGATCGCGATTGGGAAGATGGTTACCGCCAAAGATGGCAGCACGATAAAATCGTACGCTCAACACATGGCGTAAACTGTACTGGCTCTTGTAGCTGGCAGGTCTTTGTTAAAAATGGTCTAATTACTTGGGAAATGCAACAAACCGATTACCCAAGAACCCGACCTGATTTGCCAAACCATGAGCCACGCGGTTGTCCGCGCGGCGCTTCTTATAGCTGGTATGTGTATTCAGCACAGCGGGTTAAATACCCAATGATTCGTTCTGAATTGCTGCGCATGTGGCGTGAAAAACGTGCCAGTATGGGGCCAATCGAATCTTGGCAAGCCATTACCAGTGATCCAGCTTCGGCAAAACGCTATAAAGAAAAACGCGGTCAAGGTGGCTTTGTGCGCACCAATTGGGAAGAGGCTTACGAAATTATTGCGGCGGCAAATGCCTTTACCATTAAAGAATATGGTCCAGACCGTGTCTTTGGTTTCTCACCGATTCCGGCCATGTCAATGGTCAGTTATGCCGCAGGCTCTCGTTATTTAAGTTTAATTGGTGGCGTACCTTTGTCATTTTATGACTGGTATTGTGATTTGCCACCGGCAAGCCCACAAATTTGGGGCGAGCAAACAGACGTTCCTGAATCTGCTGACTGGTATAACTCAAACTACCTCATGGTTTGGGGCTCCAATGTACCCATGACCCGTACGCCAGACGCTCACTTTTACACTGAAGTGCGCTACAAAGGCACCAAAACCGTAGCCGTATCACCGGACTATGCCGAGATGGTGAAATTTAGTGATATCTGGCTAGCACCCAAACAAGGTACGGATGCCGCACTTGCTATGGCAATGGGGCATGTCATCTTAAAAGAATTTCATTTAAACAATCCGTCTGCTTACTTTACCGATTACTGTCGTCGCTTAACCGATAT
Source organism: Neisseriaceae bacterium (assembly GCA_030146285.1). Classification (GTDB taxonomy): domain Bacteria; phylum Pseudomonadota; class Gammaproteobacteria; order Burkholderiales; family Neisseriaceae; genus JASLFS01. The sequence goes on from JASLBZ010000089.1 coordinate 3,715, forward strand.
GCCGGTACTTGTGACCTTAGAAGAAAAAGACAACCAATTGCTGCCAAGTTATTACTTGCGTGCGAGCCAATTAAACAGTGCCATTCAAGAAGAAAACAATCCTGAATGGAAAGTATTGGTTTTAGACGAAACCACACAAGACATTGTTGCACCAAAAGGGTCGATTGGTTTTAGATGGGGTCAAAAGGGCAAATGGAACTTGCGCGCTGAAAATGCACAAGACAAAGAAATGAAAGCCCAACTGACTTTAGAAAAAAATCACGATGAAATGGCTGCGGTGACTTTTGACTACTTCGGTGGTAAAGATGCAACCAGTACCATTGTTCGCAATGTACCTGTGAAAACCATTACCACCGATGATGGCAAAACCATCAAAGTGGCTACGGTATTTGATTTGATGTGCGCAAACTACGGTATTGATCGTGGTTTTGGTGGCGGCGGTGTTGCTAATGACTACCACCAAGACATTCCGTATACACCAGCATGGCAAGAAAAACATACCGGTGTTAAACCCGATATGGTGATTCAGGTTGCCCGTGAATTTGCACAAAATGCCCATGATACCCATGGTCGCAGCATGGTGATTATTGGTGCCGGTATTAACCACTGGTATCACATGGATATGGCGTACCGCGGCATTATCAATATGCTCATGATGTGTGGCTGTATTGGTCAAAGTGGTGGTGGTTGGGCACATTATGTGGGCCAAGAAAAATTGCGTCCACAAACAGGTTGGTCACCTTTGGCTTTCGCCTTGGATTGGCAGCGCCCTGTGCGTCAAATGAATGGTACGTCATTCTTCTATGCCCATACCAGCCAATGGCGCCACGAAAAATTGAACATGGATGAAATCATTGCGCCAACGCATGAAGCAGACATGAATGGTCTTGCAACACTGGATTACAACGCCAAAGCAGAGCGCATGGGCTGGTTACCATCAGCACCGCAATTAACAACCAATCCATTTGATGTGGTAAAAGCCGCTGAAAAAGCCGGTCAAGACCCGATTGAATACGCCGTATCACAATTGAAATCAGGCGAATTGGATATGTCTTGTAACGATCCAGACAATCCCAAAAACTTCCCACGTAACTTGTTTGTTTGGCGCTCGAATATTTTGGGTTCTTCTGGTAAAGGCCATGAGTATTTCTTGAAATACTTATTGGGCACACAAAATGCATTAATGTGTGATGAGGACGATTGCATTAAACCCGATACCATCAATGTGCGTCCTGCTGCCGAAGGCAAGTTGGACTTGCTCACCGTGCTTGACTTTAGAATGTCAACCACTTGCTTGTATGCGGATTTGGTTTTGCCAACAGCAACATGGTATGAAAAATATGACTTAAATACGTCAGACATGCACCCATTTATTCACCCATTCAGTGAAGCAGTGCAACCTTTATGGGAAAGCAAGTCGGACTGGGATATTTATGGCGGCTTGGCGAAAAAACTCTCTGAATTATCAAAAGGCTATTTGGATACCCAAAAAGATTTGGTATTAACGCCATTGATGCATGACACACCAGAAGAGTTGGGTCAGCCATTTGATGTGAAAGATTGGAAACTGGGTGAATGCGATCCGATTCCAGGCAAAACCATGCCGAAAATCACAGTGGTAGAGCGCGATTATACCGCTATTTATGAGAAATACTCATCCGTTGGTCCATTGTTGGAAAAATTGGGTAACGGTGGTAAGGGCATTGCTTGGAAAACAGAACATGAAGTTGATTTATTGCGTCAATTAAACTTCACGAAAAAAGATGGTGTTGCCAAAGGGCAGCCTAAACTGGAAACAGCCATTGATGCTGCCGAAATGATTTTAAGTTTGGCACCTGAGACCAATGGGCATGTGGCTGTTAAAGCTTGGGGTGCATTGTCTGAATTTACCGGTATCGACCACAGACATTTGGCACTGCCGCGTGAGCATGATTCGATTCGCTTTAAAGACATTCAAGCGCAGCCTCGTAAAATTATTTCTTCACCAACTTGGTCAGGTTTGGAAAGTGAAGAAGTCAGCTATAACGCATGTTACACCAATGTGCATGAGCTCATTCCTTGGCGCACCATTACCGGTCGTCAGCAGTTTTATCAAGATCACCAATGGATGCGTTTGTTTGGCGAAGGCTTTAGTTCTTATAAACCAGCTGTTGATTTAAAAACCACTGAAAAAGTATTGGGTAAGCACAGCAATGGTAACCCTGAGATTGTGCTGAACTTCTTAACGCCACATCAAAAGTGGGGTATTCACAGTACTTATTCAGATAACTTACGCATGTTGACCTTATCACGTGGTGGTCCACACATCTGGATGTCTGAAATCGATGCGAAAAAAGCCGATTTAGAAGACAACGATTGGATTGAGGCATTCAATGTCAATGGCACCATTACCGCTCGAGTGGTTGTGAGTCAACGTATTCCTGAAGGCATGACCATGATGTATCACGCCCAAGAGAAAATCATCAACGTACCTGGCGCAGAAATGTCCGGTAAACGTGGTGGTATTCACAACTCGGTAACCAAAACCGTCATGAAGCCAACGCACATGATTGGTGGTTATGCCCAATTATCATGGGGCTTTAACTACTACGGTACTGTGGGTACGAATCGTGATGAATTTGTGGTGGTTCGCAAAATGGCCAATATTGATTGGCAAGATCAGCCACTTAGCGCCGATGCGTCTTCTTGAGAAAACAAAGGAATACAATAATGAAAATTAGAGCACAAATTGGCATGGTCTTGAATCTAGACAAATGCATCGGCTGTCATACTTGTTCGGTAACGTGTAAAAACGTTTGGACCAGTCGCGATGGCGTAGAGTACGCTTGGTTTAACAACGTAGAAACCAAACCGGGTGTCGGTTACCCTCGCAACTGGGAAGACCAAGAAGAACATAAAGGCGGTTGGATTCGCACCAAAACAGGTCGCTTGGAATTAAAACAAGGTGGTCGTTTAAAAATTCTAGCCAATATCTTTGCCAATCCCAATATGCTAAGTATTGATGATTATTATGAGCCTTTTACCTATGATTATGAGCACTTGCAAAAGGCTCCTAATATGCCAACCCCACCAACGGCTCGTCCGGTATCGGTTTTAACCGGTAAGAAAATGGACAAAATCAACTGGGGTCCTAACTGGGAAGATGATTTGGGTGGCGAATTTAAAAAACGCGCCAAAGACAAGTTATTCGATGGTATTCAAAAAGACATTTATGGTGCTTTTGAAAATACCTTCATGATGTATTTGCCACGTTTGTGTGAGCATTGCTTGAATCCAGCTTGCGTAGCCAGTTGCCCATCAGGTTCGATTTACAAACGCGAAGAAGATGGCATTGTCTTGATTGACCAAGACAAATGCCGTGGCTGGCGCATGTGCGTTTCAGGCTGCCCATACAAAAAGATTTACTACAACTGGACCACCGGTAAATCTGAAAAATGTGTTTTCTGTTACCCACGTATTGAAAGTGGACAGCCAACCATTTGCTCGGAAACCTGTGTGGGCCGTATTCGTTATTTGGGTGTTTTGCTTTATGATGCCGATCGCATTAGTGAAGCGGCTTCAGTGGAAGATGAACAAGATTTATACCAATCACAATTGGATATCTTCTTAGATCCAAATGACCCAGAAGTGGCAGCAGAAGCCTTAAAACAAGGCATCTCTCAAGAATGGATCGATTCTGCGAAACGCTCACCCGTTTACAAAATGGCCGTTGAATGGAAAGTGGCATTCCCACTGCATCCTGAATACCGCACATTACCAATGGTTTGGTATATCCCACCATTGTCTCCCATTCAATCAGCGATTGAAGCGGGCGTGATTGGTGAAAATGGTTTGATTCCTGATGTGAAAGATTTGCGTATCCCTATCCAGTACTTAGCGAATCTCTTAACAGCAGGCAAAGAAGAACCTATTTTTGAAGCATTGAACACCATGATTACCATGCGCAAATACATGCGTGCGAAAACCGTGTTCACACAAGAAGATGCTTTAAAAGAATTGGTGGATTTTGCATTATCAGCAGAGCAAATCGAAGAAATGTACCAAATCATGGCCATTGCCAATTATGAAGATCGTTTCGTGATCCCAACTGCACACAAAGAGCTGGTGAGCGATACGTTTGAAGAAAAAGCCAGTTGTGGTTTCACCTTTGGTAATGGTTGTTCTACTGGTGAATCTGAGGACAGTTTGTTTGGCCGTAAAAAAGCCACACCAATTGTGTTCCATGGTTTGCGCAAAAAAGACAATAAAGTGGACTTATAAGGAGGGTTTGGTCAATGTTAAAAATATTATCCATTTTACTGAGCTACCCTCAGGATGCATGGCTTTTAGAAGTACCGCAAATTCAGGAATATGTTGAAAAACACAATCCCAAAGAAGCCAAGAAACTAAAAGCGTTGTTTGAACACTTACAAAAAGAAGACAGCATCAGCTTGCAAGAATCGTATGTGAATACGTTCGATCGCAATAGCAGTCATTCTTTGCATTTATTTGAGCATTTGCATGGCGAAGACAGAGAGCGTGGCCAAGCCATGGTGGACTTACTGAATACTTACCAAGCACAGGGTCTTGAGCCCAGTGAAAGTGAGTTGCCAGATTACTTGCCACTGTTTTTGGAATTTTTATCACAAATGGATCAGGCCACTGCGGATGCAATGTTAGCGGACGCCGTGCATGTGATTAATTACATTGCGGGCAATTTGGAAAAAAATGAGTCGATTTATCTGCCCATTTTACAAATTCTCGTTGCCATGTCTTTGGTCAAACCTGAACCACTGCAAGTTGCGCCTGTAAGAGATATGGATGAAGCCATGGAAATGTTTGGACCCAATAGCGAAGGAATTGAGCCACTATTACAAGCCAATCAGCAATCCACTGTTCAACCAGTACAATTTTATCCCAGCGGTAAAAAGTGCTAATAAGGAGCCATCATGAGTTACATGAATCAATTTTTCTTTGGGATTTATCCTTATATTGCACTGAGTATATTTTTCTTTGGTTCTTTGGTGCGTTTCGACAATGAGCAATACACTTGGAAAACAGACTCTAGCCAGTTATTGCAGCCAAAATACTTACGCGCAGGTAATATTTTATTTCACCTTGGTATTTTGGGTTTATTCTTTGGCCATTTGTTTGGTTTACTAATGCCCATCGGTTTTTGGGGCATGATTGGCATTAGCCATGAACAAAAACAATTGATGGCCATGATTGTCGGTGGTATTTTGGGCATTTGTGCATTGATTGGTTTGCTAATTTTAATCTATCGCCGCTTTACATGCGATCGCTTATTGGCAAACAGCACTTGGCGTGACAAATTGGTATTGGTGTGGATTTTAATCACCTTGCTTTTGGGTTTGGCTACCATTGTTTCATCTTCATCGCACATTGATGGCGAAGAAATGCTGCTTTTAATCCACTGGGCACAACACATTGTTACGTTCAGAGGCGATGCCGCTAGCTATATCACCCATGTGAGCACTGTATTCAAATTGCATTTGGTGATGGGCATGACCTTGTTTGTGATTTTCCCATTTACCCGTTTGGTACATGTTTGGAGCGGTTTTGGTACCTTGGTTTACCTCAAACGCCAAGCACAACTGGTTCGTAGCCGCCGTTATTAATCAGCATATATTGATTAAAAAAACCTCCTGAAAGGGAGGTTTTTTGTGTTGTATGGTTAAGTATCCGTTGCCAATTGCGATGTTTTTAAACTGAGCATTCATAATCTGAACCGATTTAATCGCTATTGCTTGGTGAGCATGTATTCACATAATCGCCAACCTTTTTTTGAACTGGCTTGGTGTCATGGTGGTCAGTTCTTTGAATTTTCTGGTAAAAGCACTGTGGTCAGAATAGCCGCATTGGCTGGATATTTCGGTAATGGAAATGTCTTGCTCCAGCAATTTAATCGCATGTTCCAAACGTTTTTTTTGGATTAATTGCTGCGGCGTCATTTGAAAAATGGCTTTAAATTGGCGGTCTAATTGTGATATGGACAACTCGGCAATGTCCGCTAAATCTTGTACTTTAATGGCTGTGTGAAAATACTGGCTAATGTATTTTTCAGCTTTGCTGAGTTTGATATTCAAGGTCGAACGAATCAAGCTATCATCTTGTAAATCAATAGAAATACCCACCACACCAATCACATGTTCTTGTTTATTCAAAATCGGTAATTTGGTGGTCAAACACCAACCTAAAGCACCTGACTGATATGAATGCAATTCTAGCTTGTTGGCAATGCCTTTTTTGGTTTTCATCACATCAAAATCCTGTTCGGAATAACCCAAGCCCAAATGGTAATCAAAAACCTCTTCAGCCAGTTTATTAACCAGTTGTTTGGCACTGGCAATTTTGCAGCGTTTGGCCAAATGCTCATTGGCAATTTGATAGCGTGCTTCTGTGTTTTTAACAAAAAAAGTGATGTTCGGTAGGGCATTGATTAGCGGCATGATGAGACCCAAATGGTCTAAAAACCCGGATAGCGACTCAACCGTGTAAGCCGTTTCTGTTAGATGCAGTCCAATCAAGTCATTGGTTTTTATCATTTATTTTCCCTCTATTCTTTGTTTTTATTTTGGATTTTAAGTTGATTGTGCCAAATTGCGCATGAGATTGTCAAAATTCATCAAGACGATGCCCGTTATTTCAAGCATTCTATAAAAAATAATTCAATACCCATATTACCCATAGAGTGAGGCAGGCATTATGCAAGAACGTTATCATAAAATCCGAGTGATTGACTCTCATACCGAAGGCGAGCCAACCCGTTTGGTGTTGGAGGGTTTTCCCAATTTGGGAAACGGCACGATGGCTGAGCGTTTAGCGGTATTGCGTGAAAAGCATGATGCATGGCGTCGGGCCATTATTTTAGAGCCCCGTGGCAATGATATTTTGGTGGGTGCGTTGCTGTGTAAACCAACCAATCCCAAAGCAACTGCTGGCGTTATTTTTTTCAATAACGAAGGCTATTTGGGCATGTGTGGTCATGGAACGATTGGCTTAATGGCATCCTTATACCATTTAGGCTTAGCAGGTGTGGGCGAACATTTAATTGAAACGCCGGTTGGGGACATCACCAGTACGATTCATGAAGATGGCAGTGTGAGCATCCACAATGTGCCTGCCTATTGTTATCGAAAAGCCGTCGTGCTTGAAGTGCCAACACTGGGCAGTGTTACGGGTGATATTGCTTGGGGTGGAAATTGGTTTTTCTTGGTTAGCCAGCGATTCATGGATTTGAATCTGAGCAATGCCAAAGCCTTAAGCGACATCAGTTTGAAAATTATGGCAGCCTTACACGAGCAAGGTGTTACCGGTAAAGACAATCAAGTCATTGACCACATCGAACTGTTCCAAGCTTGCGACTTTGCCGATAGCCAAAGCTTTGTCATGTGCCCTGGTGGTGCGTATGACCGCTCTCCTTGTGGTACTGGCACCAGTGCAAAATTGGCTTGTTTAGCAGCCGATGGCACCTTGGCCGAAGGTGAAACTTGGCACCAAGCCAGTGTGATTGGCAGCCAATTTCAAGCCAGCTACAAGCGCATAGATGCTAAGCATATTCAGCCAAGTATTCGTGGCAATGCTTATTTGTGTGCAGAAAATACCTTGTTCTTGGATACCCAAGATCCATTTTGTTGGGGCATTGTTGCTCAGTAAGGAGTGGACATGAGTCATCCTCAAAATCAAGCGTCTTTTATTGTTGTGGGCGCGGGCATTATCGGTTTGAGCATTGCTTTGAATTTGCAAGCAGCCGGTGAGCAGGTGTTGTTGCTGGACAAAGATGAGGTTGGTGCTGGCGCATCTTTGGGCAATGCTGGGCACATTGCCACTGAGCAGGTTTATCCGATTGCCGATCCAAGCATTTTAAAGTCCTTACCAAGCATGTTATTCGACCCTTTAGG
>JASLBZ010000129.1 GCA_030146285.1 Neisseriaceae bacterium
GAAGGCGTGCGTTTGGCTTTAAAGCAATTGATGAAAAAATAAGCAATTAAGCTGGTTTAAAAGCTGACTCTGACTGGGCATACTGGTGAGCGTCAGCTTTTTTATCATTTGGGCAGCCTGAAATAGGCTATCAGTCGCTCATTTTTTATCAAGCTGTGTATCGTCTTGTCCTAATAAAGCTTATCTAATAAATGCCATATCCGATAATTTTCCAAAGAAAAATGTTGGTAATAAGATAGGAAATGCAGCAGTTGTCGAGCGAAATCTTGGTATTCATCCGCTGAAAGGTAATAATCGATTTGCCCATCATAAGATATGCACAGGTAAAGAAAATCTTTCTCAAAACGACTTAGTGTGTCGGGCAGTTGAAAATGGTTGGCATAGTAAAACGTATTGGCGATATCAGCACAAATTGCTTCGATTGTAAGCTTGTTGGTTTGGTATTTTGACCACAAACAATAAAAATCAAAACGGACATAAACATGACTTGGATTGTAGTCAAAGTAGGCATGCAAGTTTTTGGTATCGTAACAATCCAATAGTGAAAAATGAAATAAATATGCTTCAGGCTGCATGGTCTTGATGATTTGATGGTCAGCCCATGCCACAATCTGCTCGGTGGTGAGCTGGCCAGCAAGATATGCTTTTACGATGGTACTGACTGTTTTTTCGGTATCGGTCATCATTAAATCACCTGATTATGTCAATGAACTGGATGTGTTCATCTTTTCATCCCTCGTGGCTTAGGCTTTGTCTTTAAACATAACGCATTATTTTATGATTTTATCATCAAAAAACACCGCCTTTAAAATAAGGTGGTGTTTTTTTTGTGTCTGTCTTGTTGTGATAGCAAACCAAGCCCAGTTTTTGTGTGGGTGCAAAAATTTATAAGATTTTTATATCAAATTTTCTACAATGGTTTCACAACAATTGATTAGGAAAAGTACTCATGTTGATTATGCTTTTTTGGCTGTTTTTGGTGGGTATTTTGGCATATTTACTGTATGTGCTATGCCATGCGGAGGACTTTTAAATGCAGATGCAAGCCATTTTATTATTGGCAGCCTTAATGGTGGTGTTAACACTATTGGCTTACCCTTTGGGCAAATATTTATTGCGGGTTTCACAAACAAAAACATGGCAAGGGGTTTGGGGTCTTCGCCAAATTGAACATGCCATTTACCGTGTTGCGGGCATTCAGCCGCAGCACAGCATGAATTGGAAACAATACCTGTTGGCGCTGTTGTCGTTCAATATTTTGGGCATCATAGTCTTGGTTGCTTTGCAAATGCTGCAACAGTATTTGCCACTGAATCCACAAAATGTAGCGGCGCCTAGCTTTGATTTGGCATTGAATACTGCGGTGAGCTTTGTAGGCAATACCAATTGGCAAAGTTATGCAGGTGAAACCACGTTATCGTATTTAACCCAAATGTTGGGTTTGGGCGTACAAAACTTTGTTTCAGCAGCTACCGGCATTGCTGTGGTTTTTGCCTTAATGCGAGGTTTGATTGCCCATGAAAACACAGATTTGGGTAGTTTTTGGGTCGATGTGACACGGATTTCTTTGTATGTATTGCTGCCGATTGCTTTGATTAGCGCGCTTTATATGGTGTCACAAGGCACGATTCAAAACTTCAGTGCCTATATTCCTTTTGTTGGTCTAGAAGGACAAGAAGGTTTATTGCCGATGGGGCCAAATGCCTCACAAGAAGCGATTAAATTATTGGGTACCAATGGTGGTGGTTTTTTCAATGCCAATTCGGCTCACCCTTTTTCAAATCCCAATTATGTGACCAACTTTTTGCAAATGGTTTTGATTTTACTCATTCCCATGGCCTTGTGTTTTTACTTTGGACGCGCTGTGAATGACCAAGCGCAAGGTTGGACTTTGTATGCGGTGATGAGTGTGTTGTTTATCAGCATGGTTCTGGTTTTGTTTCATTTTGAAATGCAAAACAATCCTGTTTTGCAACAAGTGGTACAAGACGGTGGCCACCACTTAAGCGGCATCGGCAATATGGAAGGCAAAGAAAGCCGTTTTGGTATTGCCGCATCGGTTTTGTTTACGGCGGTAACAACGGCGGCATCTTGCGGTGCGGTCAACAATATGCACGATTCTCTTATGCCCATGAGCGGTTTTGTGCCGATGTTCTTAATGCAAACAGGTGAGGTGGTTTTTGGTGGTGTTGGTTCTGGTTTGTACGGCATGTTGATTTTGGTGATTTTGACGGTGTTTTTGGCAGGCTTAATGGTAGGCAGAACACCTGAGTATTTGGGTAAAAAAATCGAAGTCAAAGAAATGAAGATTGTGGCGATGGCCATGTTAATCGTACCGAGCTTGGTGTTATTGGGCACATTATTGGCAACCCAAAACCCCACGGCGTGGCAGAGTATTTCTAACCCAGGGCCACATGGTTTTAGTCAGCTTTTGTATGCTTTAACATCAGCCGCCAATAACAATGGCAGTGCATTTGCAGGCTTGAATGCCAATACCCCATTTTTTAATTACTTACTGGCATTTGCTATTTTTATGGGTCGATTTGGCGTCATTGTGGTGGTATTGGCCATTGCAGGGAGCATGGCAGCGAAAAAACGCTTGCCCATTAGTGCGGGCAGTTTGTCAACCAAAGGCATTTTGTTTGCCATTTTATTGGTGATGGTGGTGGTGGTGTTTAGCGCGTTAACTTACGTTCCTGCATTAATGCTAGGTCCTGTTATTGAACATTTGCAGTTATTTTCTTAAGTAAAGGTGTCGACATGGAACAACATGGCACAAGAGAATTGATTCAACAAAGCATGGTGCTTGCGGTTAAGAAATTGAACCCAATTTTGCAATTTCGCAATCCTGTGATGTTTATTGTGTATTTGGGCAGTATTTTTTGTACGCTGTTAAGCGTAGAAGCGCTCTGGCAAGGCAGTGAAGATCGTGGTTTTGTTGTGGCGATTACCGCTTGGCTTTGGTTTACGGTTTTGTTTGCCAATTTTGCCGAAGCGTATGCACAAAGTCGCAGCCAAGCCCAAAGCGATAGCTTAAAAAGCTTACAAAAGGCGACTGATGCAAGACGCATGATTGCCAAAGGCACTACCTGGATACAAGAAATCGTGCCTTCGAGCAGTTTGCGCATGGGCGATATTGTGCGCATTGAGCAAGGCGAGTTGATTCCGATTGATGGTGAGGTGATTGAAGGGGTGGCATCGGTCGATGAATCGGCGATTACCGGCGAATCTGCCCCTGTGATTCGTGCCGCAGGCAGTGATTTTTGTTCGGTCACGGGTGGCACTTTATTGGTATCGGATTATTTGGTGGTGAAAGTCAATGCCAATCCGGGCGAATCGTTTTTAGACCAAATGATTGGCATGGTGGAAAGTGCCAAGCGTCAAAAAACACCGAATGAGATTGCTTTAACCATTTTATTGGTGGCTTTGAGCATTGTGTTTGTCTTGGTTGTTGGCTCGTTGTATGGTTTTTCGCTTTTTAGCGTGGCACAAGCAGGAGCGACGCAGCCTTTGAGTTTGTTGGCTTTGATTGCTTTATTGGTGTGTTTGATTCCCACCACCATTGGCGGATTATTATCTGCGGTGGGTGTGGCAGGCATGAACCGCATGATGCAAGCGAATGTGATGGCAAGCTCAGGTCGTGCGGTGGAAACAGCCGGCAATATCGATGTATTGCTATTGGATAAAACCGGCACGATTACGTTTGGTAATCGCCAAGCCTCGGCTTTTATTCCAGCCAAAGGGGTGGAAGCACAAACCTTAATTCGCATGGCGTATTTTGCTTCTTTGTGTGATGAGACGCCAGAAGGGCGCAGCATTGTGGCACTGGCAAAACAACAAGAAGGCGTGGCATTGCCAACACCAGACAGTGTGTTAACACACATGGTTGAAGTGGCTTTTACTGCACAAACACGCATGAGCGGTGTGGATTTTGATGACCAAGGCACTTTGCAGATTATTCGCAAAGGCTCAGCCCAAGCGATTGCCAATTATGTTCAAAAGTTGGGTGCCAATTACCCTGATAATGTTCAGCAAAGCGTTGAGAAAGTGGCTGCGGAGGGCGCAACGCCTTTGGTGGTGGCATTGAATCAACAGATATTGGGTGTGATTGCATTAAAGGATATTGTGAAACCAGGTATTCGTGAGCGTTTTGCACAAATGCGTGAAATGGGCATTAAAACCGTGATGATCACGGGGGACAACCCATTAACAGCAGCTGCGATTGCCTCGGAAGCAGGGGTGGATGACTATTTGGCAGAAGCCACACCTGAGAACAAATTGAATATGATTCGGGACTATCAAGCACAAGGCTTTTTGGTGGCCATGACAGGCGATGGCACCAACGATGCGCCAGCATTGGCACAAGCGGACGTTGCCGTTGCCATGAATTCCGGTACTCAGGCGGCAAAAGAAGCCAGTAACATGGTGGACATGGATTCAGACCCCACCAAGTTGATTGAGATTGTGCAAACCGGTAAGCAATTGCTCATGACCCGTGGTGCGTTGACGACATTTTCCATTGCCAACGATATTGCCAAATACTTTGTGGTGATTCCTGCTTTGTTTATCCCCATGTACCCAGCATTGTCGGTATTGAATGTGATGCATTTAACCAGCCCAGCATCGGCTTTGTTGTCTGCGGTTATTTTTAATGCCTTGATTATTATTGCCTTAATCCCATTGGCACTCAAAGGCGTGCGTTACCGTGCTGAGAGCATTGCCAAAACCTTGCGCCGCAATGTATTGGTGTTTGGTGCAGGTGGTGTGTTGCTGCCGTTTGTGGCAATTAAATTGATTGATATGGTATTGGCAATTCTTTAAAAGGAGGATAATAAAATGTTAATGCGTCCTTTATTAACAGTTTTTGTTGGCTTAAGCTTGGTATTGGGTGTGGCTTACCCTGTGGTGGTGACAGGAGCTGCGCAAACGTTGTTTCCCAAAGAAGCCATGGGCAGTTTGCTGATGAATCAGCAACAAGTGCTTGGCTCTAAATTGTTGGCACAGCCTTTTGAGCGCCCGGAGAATTTTTGGGGACGTTTACCCAGCAATGCCCAAGATCCCAACAACAGTATGGCGTCAGGTGGGGCCAATTTGGCCGCAACGAATCCTATTTTAAAGCAAGAAGTACAAGCCAAACTGGCGCTGTTTTCAGACAAACAGCAAGAAATTTCGGCTGATTTATTAAGCCATTCTGCCAGTGGTTTAGACCCTCAGATTGGTTTGTTGGCAGCAACACAGCAAATTGAACGGGTGGCTGTTGCTCGCCATTTACCAGTAGAGGTTGTGACAAAATTGGTGATGGAGCACACCGAAAAAAGCAGTAAAACAGGTTTTGTGCCGCTGGTAAATGTAGTGGCCTTGAATGTGGCATTGAATCAATTGCCTACTTTGGAAAATCAACAATAAGTAGCCCTGTGTTTATGAAGGAATGATGATGGACAATAAGCCCAATCCTGATCAGCTATTGGCAAACATGGCGAAAAAACAGCAAGGAAAATTGCGCATTTATTTTGGTGCAGTTGCTGGTGTGGGCAAAACCTATAGCATGCTCAAAGCAGCCCAACAAAGCCAAGCCGATGGCAAGCGTGTTTTGATTGGTTGGGTCGAAACCCATAACCGCCTTGAGACCCAAAATCAGCTTCAGGATTTGGCGATATTGCCCGCACATTACTTGGATTTTCATGGTCATCAATTGCCTGAGTTTGATATTGATGCTGCCATTGCTGCTGCGCCCGATTTGTTACTCTTAGATGAATTGGCGCACAGCAACATCAGTGGTTCACGCCACCCTAAGCGTTGGCAAGACATTGAAGAATTGCTCAGCTTGGGGATTGATGTTTGGACCACGCTGAATGTACAGCATTTGGAAAGCTTAAATGATGTGATTGGCAACATCACCGGTGTGCTGATACATGAAACCGTTCCCGATGCTTTTTTTCAGGCTGCCGATGAAGTGGTCTTGGTCGATGCCACTGCGGACGAATTATTAAGCCGTTTGCATGAAGGCAAAATTTACGCTCAAGCCAAAATTCGGCAAGCCACACAAAACTTCTTTCGCAAAGGCAATCTGATTTCATTGCGTGAAATCACGCTGCGAAAAACCGCAGAAAATCTAGAAGAAGACATTAAAACCTATCGGCACCAAAAGTCGATAGAAACCGTTTGGCAAACCGATGCAGGCGCTTTGGTCTACATCAGCGGTTTGGCTCAAGATGAAAGCTTGATTCGGGCCAGTGCCCGCTTGGCAGGGCAGTTGCATTGTGAGTGGCATGTGATTTTTATTGAAGCTCCTTTTGAGCAAGGCAAGCGCGCGCAAATACATAAACAACAAGCTATTCAGGATTTGCGTTTTGCCGAAACCTTGGGCGCAAAAACAGCCATGTTGTATGGTGGTAGCAATGCCAAATTGTTGGTGGCTTATGCACGCAAACACAATTTGTCTCGCATGATTACAGGCCAAGCCAATCTTTGGCAAAAATGGCTCAATGCCAAAATGAAGCGTTTGGCACCTGAGCTGGATTTTATGCAGGTAAGCCATGTCAGTGCTGTACAACACAAAACCAAAAATCAAGCTGTACATCCCATTGCCACGCACCACCATGATACCAAGGGTTTTCGTCCCATTCATGCGATGGGAATGGTGGTCATGACCTTAAGTACGGTGGCTTTGACTTTGCTGTTGTGGCCTTTTTCATTGTTGCTGGAAAACAGCAATATTGTGATGCTGTATTTGCTTTTGGTGGTGGCAGGCAGTATGTTTTTTGGGCGCTCGGTGGGTTTATTCACCACTTTGATTACGGTGGCGGCATTTGACTTTGCCTTTGTGGAGCCCAAGATTTCTTTTGCCGTTAGTGATGTGCAGTATCTGGTGACTTTTATTGTGATGTCTGGGGTGAGTTTGTTGATTACCCAGTTGACCATTTACCTGAAATACCGTGCTACCCAAGCCAATAGCCGTGAACAACGGGCGGTGAATTTATTTGATTTTGCCAAAACCTTGTCAGGCCTATTAGAAGAAGATGAGATTTTGCGCCAGAGTGAAAAATACGTGAGCCAAGAATTCAATGCCCAAGTGTGTTTTTTGCTACCTGATGAACACGAACAATTGCTTAAACCCAGCAATAGTGCGATTAATTTGCCCATTGCCAAGTGGGCTTATCAACACCAACAAACGGCAGGCTTTGCGACCAATACCTTGCCTGAGCATCCGATTTTGTACATGCCATTGATGGCGCCCATTCGCATTCGTGGGATTTTGGCATTGGCAGCCAAAGAGCCTAGCAGCATCTTGCAGCCTGAGCAGCGCCGCCAATTAGAAACCTATGCGCGTTTGATTGCCTTGACGCTTGAGCGAGTGCATTTTGCCGATGTGGCGGGCAATGTATTAATGGAAATTGAAGCAGAAAAAATGCGCAATACTTTACTGGCTGCCATTTCTCATGATTTAAAAACCCCATTGACTGCGATGGTGGGTGAGGCAGATTATTTGCAAACGTATTGTGACAAAATGGACGAAACAGCCGTTCGTGAAAGTGTGGCATCTTTAAACCATGCTGCCAAAGAGGTGCAGCATTTTGTTAAAAACATTCTTGAAATGGCCAGCTTAGAAAGTGGGCAATTGCAATTGAATCAAGAATGGCAAAGCCTAGTTGAAGTCATTTCAGGGGTGGTGCATACCTTGCAAGCCTCGGCGCCCAATGCAAAAATAACCATCAAAGTACCAGAATCTTTACCTTTGATTTATTTTGATGCCATGCTGATTTCCCATGTTTTAAGCAATCTATTGGAAAACAGCTTGAAATACGGTCATGAACCCATTGTGGTTGAGGTGGTGGTCAGGCTAGAAGCGGCATGGATTTGGGTTGATATTGTTGACAATGGGGTAGGTCTGCCCAATGTCAGTCAGGCACAATTGTTTGAAAAATTTTATCGAGCTCAGTTAGAAAGCAATATCACCGGTTCTGGTTTGGGTTTGAGTATTGCTAAGATGATTGTCGATGCACACCAAGGTAAAATTCAAGCAGCCAACCGCCAAGATGGTGTTCAGGGTGCTGTCTTCAGTTTTGCGTTGCCATTGGGCGATGCTTTCGATTTTACATCACATCAATTGTTGTCTTTAGCCAAGTGGGAGAATGAGCATGAGTGTACCGAAGAACATCTTAATCGTTGAGGACGATGCTCCGATTCGCCAATTGATTCGCAAAACCTTGCAACAAGAAGGCTGGCAAGTGCATGAGGCACAAACGGTAGAGCGGGCTTTAATTGATGGCAAAGCCAGGCAACCTGAATGCATTATTTTGGATTTGGGTTTGGCTGGCACCGATGGCATGCAGTTTATCAAAGAATGGCGAAAATGGTCAGATACGCCGATTATTGTGTTGACCGCAAGGCAGCAAGAAAACAGCAAAGTCATGGCATTGGATTTGGGTGCGAATGATTACATGACTAAGCCCTTTGGCATTGCCGAATTATTGGCTCGCGTGCGAGTGCAAGTGCGTCAAAGACAGCCGCAGTCGAATCAAGAGCAATATGTTTTTGGGCCCAATGTTGTGGATTTTAACCAACGGTGTATCACCCGCAATAACCAAGTCGTGCACTTAACACCGACTGAATATTTATTGTTGCTGGAGTTAATTCGCAATGAAGGCAAAGTCTGTACCCAACGGCATTTGTTATTGGCCATTTGGGGGCCTGATTATGTGGAAGATGCACAATACTTGCGCATTTACATGGGAAAGCTGCGTCAAAAATTAGAAGACGATGCAGCAAACCCCAAATATTTCATGACCGAAGTGAGTATTGGCTATCGTTTTTTGGGTGCTTTGGCGACTTAAATCAAATGAAATGAATCATGCAAGATGATAAGAAAACCACTTTGCTTAGGCAGTTAGTAAAGTGGTTTTTTGGTGTTCCAAGCTTACATAATCATTAGGCAT
>JASLBZ010000150.1 GCA_030146285.1 Neisseriaceae bacterium
GCATGCGGGCTATACTATTGACCCAACCACCAAATCGGTAGCAGTACCGATTTATCAGACCACCAGTTATGCATTTGATAACACCCAACACGGTGCTGATTTGTTTAACTTGGCTGTTCCGGGCAATATCTACACTCGCATCATGAATCCAACCACCGATGTTTTGGAACAGCGCATTGCCAACTTAGAAGGCGGCATTGCAGCACTGGCCGTTGCCAGTGGCATGGCAGCCATTACCTACGCCGTTATGACGTTAGCTGAGGCAGGTGATAACATTATCGCGACCAAAACATTGTATGGCGGCACGCTTAACTTGTTTGCGCATACCCTCCCTAAATATGGCATTGAAGTGCGTTTTGTTGACCCGAACAAACCTGAAGACATCAGCGGTTTGGTGGATGCGCGCACCAAAATGGTTTACTGCGAAAGCATTGGCAACCCTGCGGTGAATGTGATTGATATTCCAGCTTTTGCCAAAGCAGCACATGATTATGGTGTACCGCTGGTGGTAGACAATACTGTTCCCTCTCCAGCCATCTGCCGTCCAATCGAATTGGGCGCTGACATCGTGGTGCAATCATTAACCAAATACATTGGTGGCCATGGCAACAGCATTGGTGGTGCCATTATTGATGGCGGGAAATTTGATTGGGCAAAACATGCCACCCGCTTCCCTCAACTGACCACACCTGATGCCTCTTACCATGGTGTGAACTACAGTGAGCATTTTGGCGCGGCAGCTTTCATTGCCAGAGCACGTGTTGTACCACTTCGCAGCATGGGTGCTGCCATTAGCCCCATGAACACTTTTTTGATTTTGCAAGGTTTAGAAACATTGTCACTGCGCATGGAAAGGCATTGTGAAAATGCCTTAAAAGTAGCTGAGTATTTACAAGCTCACCCACAAGTATCTTGGGTCAATTATCCTGGCTTAAAAGACAGTCCTTACAAAGGCTTAATCGACCGTGACTTTGGTGGTCGCGCCTCTGGCGTATTGAGCTTTGGCATTGAAGGCGGCCGTGAGGCGGCAGCAAAGTTCATTGATGCTTTGACTATTTTCTTGCGCTTGGTGAACATTGGCGATACCCGTTCTTTGGCTTGCAATCCTGCCACCACCACACACCGTCAATTAAACGACAATGAGTTAGCAAACGCTGGTGTGAGCCCAGAAATGATTCGCTTAAGCGTGGGCATTGAAAACATTGCTGATTTATTGGCCGATTTATCACAAGCACTGATGGCTGCGAAATAAAGTCTCAAGGATCAGTTTAAAAGCACAGACCAAACGTCTGTGCTTTTTTATTGCCAAGTAATTTTGTTGCAAAGCAGCACAAGTAATGGCTTTTTTTATGCAATCAAGCGGTAGAATAAAGACTTTAACATGCTAAACTGAGGCAAATAGCAGAACAAAAAAGAAAGGGAAAAAATGAGCATCACAGCAGAGTATAAAATCATAGATCCGCAAATTTATTTGTATTTGCGCGAGAGCTGCGGCTTAAAAACAAAAAACCTAGAAGCCGTTAAAATCGGCTTAAACAACTCATTGTGTTGCGTGGTATTAACCGACACTGAAACCAATCAATTGATTGGTATGGGGCGTTTGGTTGGTGATGGAGGTTGCCAATGCCAAGTCGTTGATATCTGCGTTTTACCTTCTTATCAGCAGCGCGGACTGGGTAAAAAAGTCATGCAAAAATTGGATGAATACATCAAAAACAATTTACCAGAAACCTGTGAAGTGACTTTGATTACCGAAACCCACTCTTATCAATTGTACGAGCATTATCATTTTGCATCGGTTTGGCCAAGTCATTGCGCCATGGCTTATGAGATTGAAGCCAAACATTCATCTTAAAGCCCATCAAAATAAAAAACCGTTATGTCAAGATAACGGTTTTTTTGTGCCCCATACTGGCATCAGCCTTCTAATTTGGCCTAATCTTTGCCAAGCCTGCATTATTTTTCATTTAATAATGTGATCCGTTTTGATGAAAAATCAAACCAAAAAACAATATTGTAAACATTAAACAGTCCATCTGCTTTGAATCTCGGTGAATTCCTATCGCAATCTCGGAACCAAAACAGGAATACACCAATCACATATCCATAAAACCAATACACACATAACGGATTAAAATGGAAAACTTATATGAAATATTGGGTCTTCACCCCAGTTGTAGCCACAATGATATCCGACAACATATCATGCAACATCATGCTGCAGGCACCTTATCTATTGAAGACTTAGAACACACAAAGAATCATCTTTTGGATGCTCAAAACCGTGAGCTCTACAATCAACATTTAAAAAAAACTGCACCGCATTTATTCAAGCCAACCAAGTTGACGCTAACACCACAAAAGGCTCAAAGACCACTTTCTGATTCTGATATTGCTAGACTCTTAACAGATGGTACTAAAAAACAAAAAACCGACAAATTATCACTTATCAGCAAAATCATCAGCTACCCTATTGGGATTTTGTTTGGTCTGGGCTCAGTTCATTTTTTTTTGGATGACAAGCTTATTACCGCAGGTTTGGCCCTCTTTGTTGCATTGGTTTCTTTTCCTTTTATACGCCAGCTGTTTGGCCTTGGCAAAGTTCGCAAACGCCATCCCATTACCCGAAGCCTGGTCATCTTGGGTGCCATTGTTTTAATGGTCTCATTAAACCAAAGCCACCGTGGTTTAACGCATGAAGATCTGTTATTGGGCAAAGCCCATATCGCTCGCAATCAAGTTCCCATTCAAAAAGCCAAAAACATTTTCGTTAATGGTGCCAATCTAAAATGTGAACTGTTATTAAAAGAACAAATGATTAACCCAGAGAGCACAGTGTTTAATCTATATGATACGGCTTACCGTGAGTCTGGCAACCAATCAGAAATTCGAATCAATAAAGAGTTTATGTCACAAGATGTAAATGGTGCAACAATGCCATTTAAAGGCACTTGTTTTATTACCAAAGACGATACAAAAAATGTAGCTTGGTTAGAAAAAACACCCTAGATAACCTGATTGGCCATCGGGTTTTAATATATTTCATCACAGAATTATTGTTTTTTAGCAGTCTATTTTGGCATCAAAAAACCCACCTATTCAGGTGGGTGGGCTTCAGGCTCGTTAATTACTCAATGCCGGAACAAACTCAACATAATCGACAATTTCGGTAATTTGATCTGCATTGGCATCACAAGATTGGCACAAAGGCACAATATACCAATTCTCATCAATCACTGCTTTGCCTTTAGCACGCGCTGCAGTTGGGACTTTTTGCAAGATAGCACCGACTTTAGCATCATTAAAACACATGTGATTGGCACAATAGCGAATGTTTTGTTTGGCCTGTGCGGTCCAATATTTCAATAAACTTGAATGCTTGTTGACAATGGCATTAGGTGCATTGTTTAGATTGTGTACTTGTATGGTCACGAAAACTCCTAAGCTAAGTTATGAATAATATATTTTTATTATTTTTCAATAACTTATTGTATCACAAACCAAAAACAAAGACCAATGCACCTGTTTGGGCTTATCAAAATACCAAAATTAAGAAAAAAGTTTTAGCTTTCAGCCAAAACTTTAACATGGGTTACCACACTTCGAGCTAATGAAGATAAGTCATAACCACCTTCCAAAACCGATACCACTTTGCCATGGCAATGCAATTGCGCCAATCTCATGATGTGCTCAGTAATCCATTTGTAATCAGCTTCAACCAAACCAAAATTGCCCATATCATCTTCTAAGTGCCCATCAAAACCAGCACTGATAAAAATAAGCTCAGGATTAAATTGTTCAATCTGGTAAAACCACGCATCCGCAACCATCTCGCGAAAATCCACACCTTTTGTACCCGAAGGCATCGGTATGTTGACAATGTTTGGATTATTGCCACGCGTTTTATCACCACTGTAGGGGAAAAATGGGTGTTGAAAACTGGATAACAACATGACTCGAGGATCGTCTTTGAAAATTTCTTCGGTGCCATTGCCATGGTGCACATCAAAATCAATGACGGCAATGCGTTTCAAATGATAAATCGCGATGGCATGCATAACCCCCACCGCCACATTATTGAAAAAGCAAAAGCCCATGGCTTTGTCCGTTTCCGCATGGTGGCCTGGTGGTCTCACGGCACAAAAAGCATTAGGAGCTTTGTCTTGCATCACCAAGTCCACTGCTTTGACCACAGCTCCTGCAGCAAAACGAGCGGCTTTCAGGGTGCCTTTGTTCATGGCAGTATCGGTATCCACTCGAAAGGTGCCCACATCATCTGGGGTTACTGATTCTAAGTACTGTACATACCGAGGTGGATGCACCCGTGCCAATTGCACAGGTGTCACTTCATCCGCATCAAATTCTTGCAAGTAATCAAATAACTGAGCAGACATCAACTGGTCTTTAATGGCAGCTAAGCGCTCTGGCCCTTCAGGATGACCTTCACCCATATTGTGCTCATAAAAGCTAGGGTGAGAAATAAATGCAGTCAATCCCGTGCTCGCATGATGTTGAGTCAACCACTCAAAAACCATAATGACACATCCTCATCAATGAATATTTTATCGTTACGGTATTGTTACCTAAAAATAGAACAAAGTCATGGTAATTCTATTTTGCAGTGCAATATGATTGCATCAACCATCACGGTGAATATTCACCTTCAGGCTAATACTTGTTATTTTCTTGAATCTTAAAAGTAAAATCATCAGAGTGCAAATGCAAACGTTTGGCGACAAAACGGTAGTTTTGAATTTTGGTTTTCAAAATACCGTGGTTTTGCAATGCTTTTTCTTCATCATAAAATGAAACACGGTGCATAATGCGATTAACGCGAAAAATTTTATAACCATTCACCACACTGGTGTATGGCAGCAAAAATCGTTTCCACATCGGCCAATTGCTTTTCAAAACCAAACGGTGCGTACACATAAAAACCAACCAATCCATCAAGACAGATTTAAGAACTCAAATCCAATAATAGCGCTTGTAAACACTCCCAAGCATCACCTGACTCTGCCCCTTTAATTTGCCGATCCACCAAAGCACATATCTGCAAAGCTTGCATTAATCGGGTCACCGATAAACGCTTAGCGGCAACAAAAGCATCTTGCTGTTTGTTACCCCACAAACGCAATGTCTGGGTCAGTTCTCTTTGTGGTGTATTTTTGGACAAACCCGCTTTAAGCTTAATCAATGTGCGAATGTCTTCACTCACAGCCCAAAGCAGCAATACGGGCTCCTCACCTTCTTGTGCCAAGCCTTGACTTAAACGCCAAACATTGGCACCGTTGCCACTCATCCAAGCATGCGCTAACTGAAACACATCAAAACGCGCAACGTTGGCAATGGTATTTTGTACATCAGCCATGTTCAATTGGCTGCCTTCTGGGTACAACAAAGCCAATTTATCAATCTCTTGTTTGGCCGCCAACAAATTGCCCTCTACCTTATCAACAAAGGCATTCAAAGCATCTTTTTCAATGCTCAACTTGTATTGGCTTAAGCGCCCTCCAATCCAAGCAGGCAAGGCTTTAATGTCCACAGCTTTGGCTTCAAAAAGAATCGCTTCTTTTTGCCATGCCTTGAACCAAGCGCTGTTTTGCTGTGTTTTATCCAACTTAGGCAACAGCAAAATCACGCTCATGTCTTGACTGCCCAATGACAACAAATCACGAATGGCTGCGCCACCTTCTTTGCCCAATTTGCCATTGGGTACATGAATTTCAATCAGCTTTTTCTCAGAAAACAATCCCATGCTTTGCATAGAATCTGCAATCTGCGTCCAATCAAACGAAGTGCCTTCAACGTAAAACTGTTCTTTTTGCTCGAAGCCTTGCTTTTTTGCTATGTTGCGCAAACCATCTAAGGCTTCAATCCGCAATACATCCTCTTCACCATACAAAAGATAAAAAGGCGCCAAGCACTTTTGTGCTTGGCTAAATAATGTTGCAACAGCACTCATTGACTATTTGCCTTGTGTCGAAACAGTTGCTTGAGGAACTTTACTTTGATTGGCGGCATTGGCAATTTTGGCACGAATTTGACGCATTAATTGACTGGCTGCATCAGCTTGCATGTCTTGCCACATTTGCGCCTCTTCTTCATTCTTACCCAAAACTTCATTATTGGCATAGTCCATGGTCCGGCGCACCGTTGTTGACACAGTCATTGGTTGTGCCTTACCTGTTTCTAAAACCTGTCCATTGACTTGTAACACCAACAAATACTCAATGGCTGAGCCACTTAGGTTCACGGCACTGATGTCTTTTTGACGCGAAACTTGGGTAATTTGAATAACGGCATCTGCTTCTTTAATGCCCACCAAATGCAAATCAGACTGACGTGAAACCACTGTTTGCATGTCTTCTAGCATGACGCCATTGTTCGACTCTACGGCAAAATTTGCAAATGGCAAAGGCTCAGAACTGCCCGCGACCGTACCGCGTAAATGAAAGCCGCAGGCGCTTAAACCCATCACCAACAACACACTCAATAATGTTTTCAATTTCATGCTGATATTCATCCTTTAAGGCTGCCTGAAAAGACAGTCTTGGGTTTGGGATTTAAGCCAATTTGGCTTTCATTAAGTCTTGTACTTGAGCTGGATTCGCCTTGCCTTTGCTGGCTTTCATGACTTGTCCAACCAAAGCATTCAAGGCTTTTTCTTTACCTGCCTTATACTCCTCAACCGATTTTGCATTTTTGGCCAAAACTTCATCAATCATGGCTTCAATCGCACCTGTGTCTGTGATTTGTTTTAAGCCATCGCGCTCAATAATCGCTTCTGCTGTCAAATCACAATCCCACATGGCTTCAAACACTTGTTTGGCCAATTTGCTAGACAAAGTATTGTCCGCAATTTTGGCAATCAAACCTGCCAAACGCAATGCATCAATCGGGCTATTGTCCAAAGTCAAATCGTTTTTATTCAAAGCAGCAGCCAAATCACCTGCGACCCAGTTCGCTGATAATTTGCCTTGTCCACATGCTTTGGCAACGGCCTCAAAATACTCTGCAGTGTTGCGTTGTGAAGTCAATAAACGTGCATCGTATTCACTAATGTCATATGCCGTCACAAAACGGGCTGCCATGTCTTTTGGCAACTCTGGCATTTGTGCTTTAATGCGTTCAATCTGAGCATCACTGATAATCACAGGGAACAAATCAGGATCAGGGAAGTAACGGTAGTCATGAGCGTCTTCTTTAGAGCGCATGGCACGAGTTTCACCCGCATCTGGATCGAACAAGCGTGTTTGTTGAATCACTTTGCCGCCATCTTCAATCAATTCAATTTGACGGGTAATTTCGTAGTTAATGGCTTGCTCTAGGAAACGGAATGAGTTGAGGTTTTTAATTTCACAACGCGTACCAAATTCCACTTGACCTACTGGACGCACAGAAACGTTGGCATCAATTCGGAACGAACCTTCTGCCATGTTGCCATCGCAAATATCCAACCAAGTAACCAAAGAATGCAAAGCTTTGGCATAGGCCACGGCTTCTGCTGCATTACTCATTTCTGGTTCAGAAACCACTTCTAGCAAAGGCGTTCCGGCACGGTTTAAATCAATACCCGTCATGCCAATGGCACTGCCATGCACCGATTTACCGGCATCTTCTTCCATGTGTGCACGAGTGACATTAATGGTGCGAATGCTGTCGCCCACCACGATATCCAACTGGCCATGCTCTACAATGGGCTTGTCCATCTGGCTAATTTGATAACCTTTTGGCAAGTCAGGATAAAAGTAGTTTTTACGGTCAAAAATATTGGTTTGATTGATGGTAAAATTCATCGCCAAGCCCAATTTAATGGCTTTTTCAATCACAGCTTTGTTCAAGACTGGCAACACGCCAGGCATTGCCAATTCAACCAAACTGGCTTGTGCGTTAGGCACGGCACCAAAAGCAGTTGAAGTACCACTGAAAATCTTCGATTGTGTATTGAGCTGCACATGCACCTCAAGACCGATTACGGTTTCCCAATTCATATTGGTCTTTCTGTATTCTGTTCTTTAATAATCAAAAGTTGCTTTTGTCTTAATAAGGCGTTTTTGTATGCCAGTCGCTGTTTAACTGCATTTGATGCGCGACATTGAGCAATTTGGCTTCAGAGAAATAATCCCCAATCAGCTGCACACCAATAGGCAAACCTTCTAAGCTCATGCCTGCAGGCAGGCTCATCGCTGGCAAACCGGCCAAGTTAGCACTGGTGGTGTAAATGTCGCTTAAGTACATTTGTACAGGATCATTTTCCAAACCAATTTTGGGTGCTGCTGTGGGGGCTACTGGGCCCAAAATCACATCGCAATTTTTAAAGGCAGCCTGAAAATCTTCAGCCACCAAGCGGCGCAATTTTTGTGCTTTTAGATAATATGCGTCGTAATAACCATGAGACAAAACATACGCACCCATCATGATGCGACGTTTCACTTCAGTACCAAAACCCTCGGCACGGCTATTGCAATACATCTCATCCAAGCCATTGTAATTTTCTGCACGATGACCATAACGCACACCATCAAAACGTGATAAGTTGGTGCTCGCTTCAGCTGATGCCAATACATAATAAGCCGGAATCGTTAATTTGGTTTTTGGCA
>JASLBZ010000153.1 GCA_030146285.1 Neisseriaceae bacterium
CCCATTGCAAAAGTAGTGGGTTTTTTTATGCTCGTAAAGGAGAGCTTATGGATCACGAGTACATGAAGACTTTGGTTATCGTTGCATTCTTATCAATGTTCGGAGGCCTAGTCGATGCGATTATGCGATACCGAGCGGAGGGTAAAAGAATGAGCTTTAAAAACCTAATGTTAAAAACAGCTTTGGATTTGGTACTTGCTGCATTTGCAGGGGCGGTGACGTTTTGGATTATGGAATATGTAACTGGTGGCAATAAGTTAAATGGCTTGATGTGCGCTACTATTGCCATGTCTGGCTATTTGGGAGGCAAGGCGATTGATATTGCAGCAACAGCTTGGCAGTCAATTATCAAGGCAAGCGCTACAAATAGATAAAAGAATGCTCTAGTCGGGGTAGATACGACTAGAGCCAAAGAAAATCATTGCTAAGAAGGGTTTTATTTAGAGTCGTTATACTGATTTAGTTCAATCATGCAGCCAATCGGCTGCTTTTTTTATGGAATTTAACAATGCAAATTTTAAAACTAGGTTCTCGTGGTGAGGATGTTAAAAAGTACCAACGAATTTTATGTTTAAAGCCAGACGGTATTTTTGGCCAACTTACAGACCAATATGTGCGAGCGTTTCAGCGTGAACATGGCTTGAGCATTGATGGCATGATTGGTACCAAAACGGCTGCGAAATTAGATTCAATTGGTGCGGCTGATTATGTGGTTACGACCAAAACACCTGCAGGCAAATTCAAACTCTCAGAGCGTTCTATTGGTCGTTTGGCTGGCGTACATCCTGACTTGGTCAAAGTAATCTACCGAGCGATTGAAAAAGATTTGGACTTTATGGTCATCGAAGGCATGCGCAGTATTGAGCAGCAAAAGAAATACGTTGCCAGTGGAGCAAGTAAAACGATGAACAGCCGTCATTTGACAGGTCATGCAGTCGATTTGGGCGTGATGTTAGATGGACAGCTGACTTGGGATTGGAAGCATTATGAGCGATTGGCCAAGAACGTCAAAGAAGCCGCCAAAGAAGTGGGCGTGACGATTGAATGGGGTGGTGATTGGAAGTCGCTCAAAGATGGTCCGCATTTTCAATTGCCACACGGCTACAAATAAGGGTACTCAATGGGGTTCTTAAACAAACAGGTCACGCAAGTCGTGGCCTTTTTTATTGCCTTGAGCTTAATCATTGGCTGCATTTGGTACTTTGGGCATTTGAAGTACCAAAATGGCGTACAAGACACAGAAGCTGCCTACCAACAACAAGTCAATGAGCTCAACGAAGTGCAACGCTCAATCGAACGTGAAGCACAAAACCAAGTAAATAAAGTCATGGAGAAAGCAGCCAATGATCGAGAGCAAACTCAAAGTATTATTGATAGCGTTAGTGCTGACAATGACCGCTTGCGCCAACGAACCGAAAACCTTGCCAGTCAATTGCGCCAAAATGCCAGCACCACCGCCACACTTGATGGTGAAGCAGCTGCCGCCGGCTGGACATTATTCGGAAGTTGTACGAAGCGATATGAAGCAATGGGAGCAATCGCTGATAAACAGCGAGATGACCTTGCAGAATGGAAAGGTTATGGGGAAATGGTAGGTGATTTTGGTCGATAATGACTAAAAAACCATTCCGCAATTGAAATTAGGAACATTGATATATAAAGGAAAATATATACAGCATTACTAACAATTGCGGAACGGATTTTGTACTTAAGTTGTTGTTAAGTATATAAAAGCTATAATTACAAGCTGTAATACATTTCAAATTCTAATGGGTGTGGTGCCATGCGCATGCGATTGACTTCTTCATATTTTAAGTTGATGAAGCTATCAACCCAGTCTTGGCTAAATACGCCGCCACGGGTTAAGAAATCATGATCAACACGCAAAGCTTCCAAAGCTTCTTCTAATGAAGCACAAACGGTTGGTACCAATTTGTCTTCTTCAGGAGGTAAGTCATATAGGTTTTTGTCTGCAGGGTCGCCAGGATGGATTTTGTTTTGGATACCATCTAGACCTGCCATTAATAAAGCAGCAAAACACAAGTATGGATTGGCCATTGGATCTGGGAATCGAGCTTCAATACGGCGACCTTTGCTGCTAGCCACATAAGGAATGCGGATAGAAGCAGAACGGTTTTTCGCAGAATAAGCCAATTTTGTTGGCGCTTCAAAATGAGGCACCAAACGTTTGTATGAGTTAGTCGATGGGTTGGTAATGGCATTCAAGGCTTTGGCGTGTTTGATGATACCGCCAATGTAGTAAAGTGCCATTTCAGACAAGCCAGCATAACCATCACCCGAAAACAGGTTTTGACCATCTTTCCAGATTGATTGGTGTACATGCATACCTGAGCCATTGTCGCCCATTAACGGTTTTGGCATGAATGTGGCTGTTTTGCCATAGTTGTGCGCAACGTTATGGATGATGTACTTCATGTCTTGCGTCCAGTCAGCACGGGTAACCAGTGTGCTAAAACGGGTACCGATTTCCATTTGACCGGCTGTTGCCACTTCGTGGTGATGTACTTCAACAGGAATGCCCATTTGTTCCATTTGCAAAACCATGGCAGAGCGCATGTCTTGACCTGCATCTACTGGTGGTACTGGGAAGTAACCGCCTTTAACCATAGGACGGTGACCTGTATTGCCGCCTTCTAGGCTTTTGCCACTTGACCAAGCTGCTTCTTCGGCATTGATTTGGAAGCGAGTACCGCCCATGCTGGTTTCAAATTCAACACTGTCAAAAACGAAAAATTCTGGCTCAGGACCAAAATAAGCTGTGTCGCCGATGGCTGTGGCTTTTAGGTAGTTTTCTGCGCGAATGGCAATCGAACGTGGGCAGCGGTCATAACCTTGGCCATCAGCAGGATCAACCACATCGCATGTCATGAAAATGGTCGGTTCGTCAAAGAATGGATCCATTTTTGCAGTGTTCGGATCTGCAATCAAAAGCATGTCAGATGCTTGAATGCCTTTCCAGCCAGACATGGATGAACCATCGAATGCTTGACCTTGTTCAAACCACTCTTCCGGATCTTCCATTAGAACATGTGCCGGGATAGTGACATGTTGCTGCTTACCTTTGGTATCAGTAAAACGTAGGTCAATAAATTTAACGCCAAATTCATCGATGGCATCGACGACACTTTGCACGGACATGGGGAACGCTCCTTGAATGAGGTGGTACTGAAAAAGTTTTTAGTTCAAGCAGGTAATTATGCCATAATTGCAGCAGCAATAAAGCGTTTCAGATAAAAAATCTCGTAAATTGTTTAGAATAATCATGCGCAAATTATGAAGTTTTGCGTAGATAAAAACGACAAACAATTTACAACCAAGCTTAAAAGTCTATTTTTAAAAACCATTTGGTGTTTAGTAAAGGTTATGCAAAATGCAGTATGCCGTTTTTGGTCAACCCGTTATGCACAGTCGATCGCCACAGATTCATCAGTTATTTGCGCAAGAAGAAGGTGCACATTTGCATTATGGCAAAGTCGCACCACCGATTGCGGACTTTGAAAGTGCTGTTTTGGCCTTTCAGGCTGCCTTAGGTTTGGGGGCAAATGTTACCGTGCCATTTAAAGAGCGTGCATTTGCTTTGGCTGATACGCTAACTGAGCGCGCCCAAGCTGCAGGTGCAGTGAATACACTTAGCTTTATCACTTTACCCAGTGGTGAGCCTCATATTGTGGGGGATAATACAGATGGCGCGGGTTTGGTGTGGGACATAACCCAGCGCTTGGCCGTTAATTTGACCCAAAAAAGAATTTTAATCATTGGTGCCGGTGGTGCAGCCAAAGGTATTTTGTTGCCAATATTGGAACAAAATCCAAGCGAGGTGGTGGTGGTCAATCGCACTTTCGCAAAAGCCGAGCAATTGGCAGCACAGTTTCCAATTACCGCCTTGCCAATGGATGTTTTAGAGGGTGAAGCCTTTGATGTGGTTATTAATGCAACATCCTCCGGTTTGTCGTCTGAATTGCCCTGTGTTGCGCCCACGGTTTTCAAAGATGCTTGTTTGGCATATGACTTGGTGTATGGTGAACATGCCAAAGCCTTTTTAAATTGGGCCAAAGATGAGGGTGCTCAACAAACGGCCGATGGCTTAGGCATGTTGGTTGGGCAAGCCGCGGAGTCGTATTTTCAATGGCGTGGTTTTCGCCCCAATGTAGAACCTGTTATCGCCGCTCTTTTGGAAAATAAATAAGATGTTCAGATGGATAAAGTGGTTGATTGTTGCACCGATTGTGGCCGTGGTCGCTTTCAATGTCTATGCTTATGGCAGTATTTTGTATTGGCGTGCCTTTGCGCCTGAATCAACTGCATTTATGCGAGCCAGAATGGCTGAGTTGGCCACGGAAAAACCAGAAGTGAAGTTGAATTACCAGTGGGTTTCATA
Organism: Neisseriaceae bacterium; assembly: GCA_030146285.1. Lineage (GTDB taxonomy): Bacteria > Pseudomonadota > Gammaproteobacteria > Burkholderiales > Neisseriaceae > JASLFS01. The sequence goes on from JASLBZ010000153.1 coordinate 4,400, forward strand.
CAATCATATTTCTAAAAATCTCAAACAAGCTTTGATTGCTTCTGAAGATGCCAAATTTGCCAACCACGATGGTTTCGACTGGGATGGCATTAAATACGCCATGAAGCGCAATGAAAAAACAGGTGAAGTCAAAGCCGGCGGTTCGACCATTAGCCAGCAGTTGGCCAAAAATTTGTTCTTATGGGAAAAACGCAGTTATTTGCGTAAGGCAGAAGAAGCTGCAATTACTTTAATGCTAGAAGGCACAACAGACAAAGATCGTATTTTTGAGTTGTATTTGAATGTGATTGAATGGGATTACGGTGTGTATGGTGCAGAAGCTGCCAGCCAGTCATTTTATGGTGTGTCTGCGAAAAAATTAAGCCGCCAGCAAGCAGCCAATTTATCAGCAAGGGTGAGTAGACCTTTGTTTTATGCCGACAATCCAAGAAATAAACGTTTGCGAGGCAAAACCAATATTATCTTAAGACGAATGGGCGCCGCTACTTTACCAGAATAAAAAATGCTTGGGTTTTGCCCAAGCATTTTTTGATGTGTGAATCTGCATCATGGATAATGGTGTACAAAACGCGTGTTTTGTAAAAAATACAAACTTTGAATCATGGTGTTGGTATCGTGTCGCATGCCATTGTGATGGACGGACAGCGTAATGTGATCTGTGGCATTGTCTAATTGGGTCTCTGTTTCCAGAACCAAACCATCATGAACCACGTTGCGGGGCAATACCAATGTTCCCAATTCGTATTTTTTATTGCCAGCGATTGAGCCTAGTGGGCAAATGTTTTGCCACTGTGCAACATGGCCATTTAAGGCAGCCTGAAAGCTTTTACCAAGCACCCGTGGAATGTGTTGGTTTGCCCATGCGGCGCAACTGCTGCCTTGGTGCGGTGTTCCTAAGGTGACGACACTGCCAGTAAAGCGTTCTGGATGATGGTGGGCGTATTCACGAATCACCAAACCACCCATGCTGTGGCCGATAAAATCCACATGAGCAGTTTTGGGGATCGGTTGCATCAAATTTTGAAATGCCAACAGATGTGCTGCCATGTCATTTTTCAACGTGTCGTAACGCAGCAAATGTACTTCGTAGCCGTGGGTTTGGAAAAAGCCATTTAAGTGCCGCATAAACCAAGGCCCTTGGTACAAACCATGTGCCAATACCAAATGTTTTTTCATGCCTCTCTCCCGAATGGTTTGTTTTTTTGAGTGTTTCTCAGGAATAAGGTTGCAAACAATAAATTCACATGGCATGAATTTATTGGTCTGTGCTTAAGATGCGCTTGATTGAAAGCTAGGCCAATCAATAACGGTCTTTGTCATCATAGTTTTTAAAAGCATCATCGCCACCTTGAAAAAATTGATTGTTCTTGGTTTGGCGTTTGAATTTTTTACTGCGCTCGGAGTTAACATCCACATGGTTTTCATAAAAATGCAGTTTGCGAGACAGCCAAGGTTGCAATCCCAATAAAACCACCGCAGCTATTGCCAAAATAATTTGCAATAGGTTCACAAAGCTGATGCCGCGGGAAAAAATATGGACGGAATCTAAAAACAAAAAATCCCCCGATTTGTTAGCATTGTGAGGCGTTGTATCGGGTGTTTGTTTGGCTATGGCGTATTTTGCCAGTTGTCCGGTGAGCGTAATTTGATCGCCTACCTGAATGGATGCTGCTTTTTTACTCAAAAAATGGCTGTCACTCATGACGTGAATGGTGGCTGAATCGGTTTTGATGGTTTTCGGATCAAAGGTGCAACTCAGTGAGCCTGCACGAAAGTACATTGATTTGTAAGCATTTTTTTTCAGATTTTCGCCCCAAATGACACACAGGTCTACGATGTTGAAATCTTTGGTGACATCTGCTGCCACCCGTTTTCGAGGTTCATTTTTTGCCACCACAATGCCGTGTACTTGATAATTATTCAAAGGGGTAATGGCATAAGTGATGCCTTGAACTTTTGTTTCAAATGGTTTTTTGCTGGCTGGGGTGATGGTGGGTGCTAACATCATCTGGGGATTGGCTTTGCGAGGATAAGGATCTTTGACCCAAAACAAAGCAATAATACAAACAATCAAAAAAAGGGCGATGCGTGTCATCCAGCGAAGGTTTTGATTGTATAGCATGCCAAAAGCCTCAGTTATTTGAAACATTCATTATAACCACGCCAATGGCATTCAATCAAACTGCATATTGTGGTGCATGATTAATGACAAATTATTGTGGTAAATACAAAATTTTACCTTGCTCATCTTGGTATTTTTGAAACGGGCAATCATAAAGCAAGGACAAATGCTGTGCGTTCAATATGCTCTTCGCTGGCCCTTGTTGTAAGATGCTGGCTTCTTTGAGCATGATGACATCTTTGGCATATTTGCTACTGAGGTGTAAATCATGGCATAAAATGAAAATGCCCCAATGGTATTGGGTTTGCAATGTTTGTAAGGCATCCATAACGTGGTGTGCCATGTGCAAATCCAAGGCAGCAGTGGGCTCATCTAGCAACAAATACTGCTGAGGCTCGTCATGCTGCCAAGCCAATAGCTGCAATAAAGTTTTGGCCAACATCACCCGTTGGACTTGCCCACCAGAGAGTTTTTCGCAATCTTGATGAAGCAAGGGCTCCAATCGAAGCAGGTGAATTACCTCATCAAAATAAGGCAAGGCTTGCTTGGGTGAGGTTTCTATTAATAAGCTATGAACGCTGAAGTAAGCTGGTAAAAAATACTGCTGGGGAAGAACGGCGCGAATGCGCGACAATCGTGCGGCATTTGGGTAGGCTTGGTTTTGGATGAGGCATTCGCCTTGATCTGCTTTTAAGCTACCAGAAAGGGTTTGCAGCAATGTGGACTTGCCTGCACCATTGGGCCCCATCACAAACGTCATGTCATTGGGCTTGAGGGACAAGTTGATGTGGTTTAAACGATTGTGGATGGTCACATTCTTAAGCTCAATCATCTCTTCTTGCCCTCACGGTTTAATAACCACAAGAAAAAAGGCACACCCAGTAAGCTGGTGACAATGCCAATGGGTAATTCAACTGGATACAAGGCGTTGCGACTGATGTCATCTGCTAGCATACAAAGAAACGCACCAATCAAAGGGGCTGCCCAAAACAAAATTCGATTGTTACCGCCAACCATAAGTCGAGCGATGTGAGGAGCCATTAAGGCAATAAAACCAATGCTGCCTGTTTGTGCCACGGCCAATGCACACATGACCGTAGTGAAGAGCAATAATGCGAAAAACCAAGTTTTGACAGCATAGCCGGCATAATACGCATTGGCATCACCTAGCAATAATTGGTTTAAAAAACGCATGGCAGGAAAGAGCAGTGTCCAGGTCAAAAAGCTCAGTACGCACAAAAAAATCACTTGGGGCCAATTCAAGTGGCCTAAGCTGCCCATTAACCAAAAAGTAATGGTACGCAAACTGTCATTGTTGCTTTGGGTGAGTAATAAGCTTAATAAACTGCCGCACAAGGCATTGATGGCAACGCCAGCAAGAATCAGTTGGTTGCTAGATTGGTTTTTGCTGAGCAAACTTACGATTAATATGGTGACCAAAGCACAAACGCTGGCGAGCAATTGCACATTGAATAAAGACAAGCCTAGAAAAAAGCCAAGAGCCGCCCCTAAAGCGGCGCCACCTGAGATGCCGATTAGGCTAGGCTCTGCAAGGGGATTGCGAAACAAGCTTTGCATGGTCAAACCACACAAAGCAAGCAAGGAGCCAACAGCTAAACTGGCGATGATGCGAGGAAGCCTGACTTGCAATAATAATTGCATTTCAAAATCGTCTTGATAAGCAAGCCCGAGATTCAGGCTGTGCCACAAGCCTAAGGCAAACAGGCAAACAAAAACTGCCCATATCAGCCATTGTTTGCGTGTAAGTGCCATAAAATTATTTTGCGAGAAGTTGATTTAAGCCCAATACATCTTGCATGTCGTACAGTTTCTTGGGCTTGTTTTGTAGCCAAGTGGCTGCGCGCACAGCACCAGCAGCAAACGTCATGCGGCTAGAGGCTTTGTGGCTGATTTCAACCCGTTCGCCATCGGTAGCAAACAAAGCCGTGTGTTCACCCACAACATCACCCGCACGCACTGTGGCAAAACCAATGGTGTTTGGGTCACGTGCACCGGTTTGGCCTTCGCGACCATATACAGCACATTCTTTTAAGTCTCGATCCAAAGCATCTGCAATCACTTCACCCATGCGAAGTGCAGTACCCGAAGGCGCATCTACTTTGTGGCGGTGATGTGCTTCAATGATTTCAATGTCGTAGCCTTCATTGAGAACGCGAGCGGTCAAGTCCAAAAGTGCAAACGTCAAATTCACACCCACGCTGAAATTCGATGCAAAGACAATGCCGATTTTTTCAGAGGCAGCAGCAATAGCCGCTTTGCCTGTGTCATCAAAACCTGTTGTACCAATAATCATATTGATGCCATGTTCTACACAATAGGCAATGTTTTTTAATGTGACATCGGGATGGGTAAAGTCAATCAATACATCGGCTTTTTCTAAAGCGCTGGCAACATCAGAGGTAATGAGTACACCGGTTTTGTGACCAATGCTAAAGCCAGCATCCAAGCCAATGGCGTCACAATGGGTATCAGTGATGGCACCCACCAGTTGGCAATTTGCTTGTTGTAATGTGGCTTCGATTAACACACGACCCATGCGGCCATTTGCACCAGTGATGGCAATATTCAACGGGGTAGACATTTGGAGATCCTAGTATTTTTGTGCGACAGCTTCGGTTTCAGCTTCGGTTGGAATGCCACCTTTGATGTCAATCACGACATCATCTTTAAAGGTAACAGTCAGGTTTTTTTGTTCTTGCATAATGCCATTGTGTGTCACGGTATAAGCGTAATCCCAACGTTCAGGGTGAAATGGATCACGCAAAACAGGTGTGCCCAACAAATTCTGTACTTGGTTGCGCGTTAAACCGATTTGCAGCATTTTGAATGCTTGCGGGTCAATGGCATTGCCTTGTTGTATGGTTAATTTGTATGACGGGAAGTTGGAAACTCGCTCAGAAGAGCAGGCTGATAGGAAGCCACATGCAATAAGTGTTAACAGTAAAGTTTTTTTCACAAAGTCGCCTTCTTAATAAGAAAATTTTATTGGGTCAATTGTTATTGTGGTTAAAAATCGATATGGCATTTTTACCGGTAGACAACAGTGGGCAAACAGCATTA
>JASLBZ010000212.1 GCA_030146285.1 Neisseriaceae bacterium
AGAACATGGTCTACCATTTGTGAAACGGTTTGGCTGGCTAAGGGCAAATTGTGTTCTGGGCAGTGTGGGGTACCGACACGAGCGAACAATAGGCGCAAATAGTCATGAATTTCGGTTACCGTGCCCACTGTAGAGCGGGGGTTGTGGCTAGTGGCTTTTTGCTCAATCGAAATCGCAGGGGACAAACCTTCAATTAAATCAACGTCTGGTTTTTCCATTAATTGCAAAAACTGGCGTGCATAAGCTGATAAGCTTTCGACATAGCGGCGCTGTCCTTCTGCGTACAGTGTATCAAATGCCAAAGACGATTTACCACTGCCAGACAGACCGGTAATCACCACCAGTTTGTGGCGAGGAATGTCTAGGTCTACGTTTTTTAAATTGTGCGTGCGTGCACCACGAATGCGAATGGTTTCCATGTTTGCCTATTATTATTGCTGTTGTATCGAAATAATACCAAAATAACAGCATATTATACGCCAAAAGCGCATGGATTATGGGGGATTTGCAGAATAAAAATAGGATATAAACGTTTAGTAAATTGGTATTTTATGCGACAATGTGGCTTAGATATTTAATTGTCATCAGGAATTGCAAGCACATGGTTTGGTATCCAGCATTGAAACACAGTCACATTGCTTTGGTTTGTATCTCGGTTATTTTATTTAATTTCCGGTTTTTTTGGAGAACCATTGCGCCAACGAAACCATTAAGAAAGGCCGTGAACATTGTTCAACAGGCCATTGACACCGTGTTATTGTTAACTGGCGTTAGCATGGCGGTGGCCATGCATTTTGTGCCATTTGTGAGTGCTCAATGGTTGGGTGTTAAATTGGTCTTGTTGTTGTTTTATATCGGCTTCGGAATTTATGCCATGCATTCGAAACAGCGCTCTTTTCAAGCTGCCTATGCATATACATTGGCTATGTTGGCAATATTCTTAATGGTTTGGCTGGCGACATACAAACCAATTTTGTGGACGTAGTTTGTTATTTTTTGCGGCCAAGCAGCCACAATTGTGCATATTTTAAAAAAGTATAAAATGACGATAGGCAGGCGACCAAAAAACCGTGTTGCTTGTCTAAAAAACCTTTGCGAAACACAAAGCTTTTCAAAAAATTAGATGCTGCATGGGTTGTGGCTGTGAGTAAACTGGCTTGTTTGCCTTTGCGGTGTTTTTCATCGGCCCAAGCCATTGCATATTGCACCATTTTATTCACGTAATGCGCCAAAGAATCATAAGTATGGTGCAGTAAATCACCTTGCAAGGTGATTTTTTTTGCATCAGAGGGAATGATAACCGACTCATGAACCAAATTGTCATTGTATTCAGTGTACTGAGGACTGTATAGCCGAACAATGTAATCTGGATACATGCCCGAGTGGTACATAAATTGCCCCATGACTGCAGTCAAGCGATTGGTCAAAAACAGCGTGTTATTGCTAGGCTGATTTTTCAAGGCAGCTTGAATACTGTGTTTGAGTTCTTCACTGACAATTTCATCTGCATCTAACCACAATACCCATTGTCCAGTCACATGCGACTGAGCACGTCGACGTTGTTCACCAAAGCCTTGCCAATCATGGTAAGAAAAAACCTGAGCACCCATTTTTTGGGCGATTTCAATGCTACCATCGGTGCTGCCCGAATCAATAATCACCAACTCATCGACCCAACCATGAACACTTTGTAAGCATTTTTCCAATTTATCTGCTTCATTTTTAATGATTAATGCACAGCTTAAAAAAGTCGGGTGATTTGAGGCAAGTGTCATGATTGCATTCCCAGTAAGCGCCAAACGACGGCACAACAAGCAACAGTTAATAAAGAAAAGGCAATGATTTTAACATAGCCACGAACACTGCGTTGTTGTTCACGGGTTAATAATCGCTTAAAGATGAGAAAAATGAAGAAAAATACACATAAAATGAACAATAAACGCAGCAGTACACCCATGATTGACCCGCACAAAGAAAGCTAGAGCAGTTATAATGGCATTTTTCTTTGCATTTGCCTATTGATTATGATGACAGAAGACAGTGTGGGGTTGGTAACACCGCAAAAAATTGCTTTTGAAACGCCATTGTTATTGAAAAATGGTCAGATACTGCCCAGATTTGATTTGATGGTAGAAACCTATGGCACGTTGAATGCGGCCAAAAGCAATGCCATTTTGATTTGCCATGCATTATCGGGTCATCATCATGTGGCGGGCAAACATACGCCAACTGATAAAAATGCAGGCTGGTGGGACAATATGATTGGTCCTGGTAAGCCCATTGATACCAATCGTTTTTTTGTGATTGCGAGCAATAATATTGGGGGCTGTCATGGTTCTACAGGGCCATTGAGCATCAACCCAGAATCAAATCAAGAATATGGTGCGGATTTTCCAGTGGTGACCGTAGAGGACTGGGTGCATTCACAAGCTTTATTGGCCGATTATTTTGGCATTGAACAGTTCGCAGCGGTGGTTGGAGGAAGCATGGGCGGAATGCAAGCACTGGCATGGTCTGTGTTATATCCTGATCGTTTGCGACATGCATTGGTAATCGCATCGGCACCGAAACTGTCTACGCAAAATATTGCTTTTAATGACGTTGCGCGTCAAGCCATTCTAACCGATCCTGATTTTCATGCTGGTCATTATAGCCAATTCAATACCGTTCCCACACGAGGCTTGCGCATTGCTCGCATGATGGGGCACATTACTTATTTATCAGAAGATGGTTTGGGCAAAAAATTTGGCCGTGAACTGCGCGATGGCCAATACAATTTTAACTTTGACATAGATTTTGAAGTTGAATCGTATTTGCGTTATCAAGGTGATAAATTTGCCGCCATGTTCGATGCCAATACCTATTTGCTCATGACCAAAGCTTTGGATTATTTTGATCCTGCCCGAGAGTACCAAAATGATTTGGTTTTGGCATTACAAGGTGCCAAAGCCCGTTTCTTTGTGGCCAGCTTCAGTACGGATTGGCGATTTAGCCCTGAGCGTTCGCATGAGTTGGTGCGTGCATTAATCAGTGCGAACAAACAAGTCAATTACATGGACATCGAGTCGCAGCATGGTCATGATGCATTTTTAATGACCGACAAAGCATACATGCAAGGCATGCGTGCATATTTGAATCTCATTGCCAAGGAGTGTGCACAATGAGCTCACTGCGTCATGATTTACAATTAATTTATGATTGGATACCCAGCGGTTCACGTGTCTTGGACCTAGGCTGTGGTTCAGGCAGCCTGATGGCAGCCTTAATGAAACACAAAAATTGTCACGGTTATGGTATTGAAATCGATACGGATTCTGTATTGCAAGCCATGCAAGCAGGCGTGAATGTGATTCAATCCGATTTAGAAGTGTGGTTAAAAAATGTGGAAGACGGGGTTTTTGATGTTGTGGTATTAAGTCAAACCATTCAATCCATGCAAAACACCGAAACCATCTTGCGTGAAATGAAGCGGGTGAGCAAAGAAGCCATTGTGACATTCCCCAATTTTGGTTATTGGCGTAACCGCTTACAAATTGGTCTGGCAGGACACATGCCTGTTTCAGAAAGCATGCCTTTTGAGTGGTATAACACACCGAATATCCACTGGTGTACATTGCAAGATTTTGACCAGTTGTGTGTTAAAACAGGATTGAATGTTTTGGAGCGCACAGTGATGTCTGCGGGTAGGCAAATTCATTTTTTACCCAATTTATTGGGCAGCTTGGCTTTTTACCGAGTAGGTTAGCTTGATTGTTTGGGTTTAATAAAAAAAGCACCACAAAGGCATTGTGGTGCTTTTTTGTTGTACAGATTTATTTTCATTGGTCTGATTTTTGATTCTCAGCGTTGAATTCTTTCATTTGTGCCTCTTTGTCTTTGTCAAAGGTAGGCTGGTCTGAGTTTTCAGGCTGCAAGTTGTCGTACACACCTGTCTCGATACCCGCAGTGAAACTCACCGGCATATTGACATAGGGCTTACGAAAACGTTTGGGAACCGTGACTTGTGAAGAGGCAACCACAAACAAAATGGCAGCGGAAAAAATATAAATCACAGAGAAACCATAAAAGCCAAAAAATTTCATGGCATAGCCCAAAATAACCGGTGACAAGAACGAACCCAAGCAAAAGCAAAATAACAAACTGCGACCAATTTCCACCACATTCGAATACTCAGGCATGCGATCATTGGCCCGCGCGCAGCTTAAAGAATAGATGGTAAAGATACCGCTACCCATAATAAAAGCAGCTAAATTAAACATATAAGGGATATTATTGGGCAATAACATCAAAAAAGCGCCTATCATGGTGGCTAAACTGGCCCCCATTAAAGCTGCGCGACGGCCAAATTTCACTGAAAGTTTACTCATTGGAAATTGAATCAACATGCCTGCTAATACAGCTGCACCAATAAACCCTGAAGTCGCCACATTGTCCAAGCCTTTTTGGGTCACGAATACGGGAGCCATGGTAATGAAACCACCCACCGTGATGCCCGCAACAATGCAACCGACAATGGCCAGTGGAACCACGTGATTGATTTTGGGGATGCTGATTGGCATTTTCGCAGGCAGTACAGGTTGCTGAATGCGGGTGAGCATAATGGGTACAATTGCAATGATGGCAAAAATACCAGCCAAAGTGAGGTAGAACTGGTTAATAAAGTTGCTTGCAATCAATTGTGAAATGACCAAAAAAGACATGTAATAGGTCATGGTATACACACCTAAAATCACACCACGGCTAATTTTATTGCTTTTTTCATTTATCCAGCTTTCGATAATCATCAGGTTTGCATAGTAGCTAAAGCCCATGATAAAACGCAGTAAAATCA
>JASLBZ010000227.1 GCA_030146285.1 Neisseriaceae bacterium
CGATAAAACGTGGCAACGTTGTTCTGTAAGCGCGCAACAAGAAAATGGCTTCAACCAAATCCCCTGCGCTTTGCTTGATCGCCAAAGCAGCTAACTGAGGATCGTACAAAGAGCCTTCGGTCATGACCCGTGCCACAGCCATTGGCAATTGTTGTTCAACTTGGGCAATGCTTAACTCAGCCACATCCAAAGCACCGCGGCGGTAATCACTTAAAAACTGGTGGGCGTTTTCAATGGCTTTTTCCCCACCTTTAACGGCTACATACATGCCACTTCCCTTTGCTTGGTTACTTGTGTGGTTCTGGGTAGGCCCATCACACGGTCTTGACAAGTTAAAATAAAATCAACGCCACGTGGAAATTCAATCAACTTTTGACGCAAAGCCCAAAAATCATCATTCAAAGGCAAACTACACACACGCTCGGTTTCAATGCCTGCCCCTTGCCAAACACTCATGACTTCAGGCGCATCAACCGGCAGCTGAATCACAATCGTGGTGGATTGATCTGGATAGCGATCAGAACCCATGGCAAAATCAAAATGCACTTCTGCTAAAAAATCCGCCAAATCATAAATCGCAAACTGTGCTTGGCTTTGTTCAGAAATCAAAGGACAACCACAATGAAAGGTCAGGTTTTGTGAGATGTCTTTGCTGCGCCATTTCTCAGGCAGCCACAAAGCCGTATCGTTGTCCAAGAATGTCAGCATCACCGCCGTTGTGGCCGAGTAAAAATCAGCTAAGGCAACTTCTTGTGGGATATTGACCCACTGCCCAGGCTCGCTCATGGCTTGCAAAGTTTGTCGAAAAACGTGTTGTGAATCGTGTACGGCATCCGAAAAACCGCTCATTAAATAACCAGCCACTTAATCTTCCCCTCTAACCAATGTGAAAAAGTCCACTTTGGTTTGCATAACATCTCGTTCTTGTTGCTCGATACGCTGCTCTAACAGTTTGGCCAATGGGTTCAATAACATATTGTGCCAATGTTGATTTTCATCATTTTGCAAATGGGCATCTGCCAAAGCGATTAATAAAGCTTGCTTTTTATTGCGCCCCACCACATACGAAAAGCCCACTTCACCCGTTTCAATTCGAACCACACAACGCGTAACAGTCACTTCACCTAAGTTAAATACCTGTCCTTCACCTGCCGTTTTACCTTTGACCATCGTCATGCCGACTTCAGGCTGCCTAATGACTTCAAAAGGCATTGAACGCAATTCATGTTCATAATTTAAAATGGCTTCTTTTTGCTGTGTTAGCACCGACAACCAAGCTTGTCGTGATGCATTCCCGATTGCCGGTGCTTGCATAGTTTGCTGCTGCATAGATTTATGATCCATATCCAAAATGTATTTAAATAAACTTTTTGCGTAAATGTTGTGACAACACATCCAAAAGCGAGACAGTCACAATAATGATTAAAATAATGGCAGACGTTTGTTGGAAGCTAAAGCCGCGAATGCTTTCCCACAATAAAACACCAATACCACCAGCACCTACCATGCCCACCACTGTTGCTGAGCGAACATTCGATTCGAAACGGTATAAAGAGTAGGAAATCCAAAGCGGCAATACCTGTGGAATCACGCCATATTGAATTTCTTGCAATTTACTCGCTCCTGTTGAACGAACACCTTCTACTGGACCTTCTTCGATGGCTTCAACCGCTTCAGCAAATAATTTCGCCAAAGAACCCGTTGTGTGTAAAAACAATGCCAACACCCCCGGAAATGGCCCTAAACCCACGGCTGCCACAAAAATCATGGCAAACACCATTTCATTAATCGAGCGCAGCGCATCCATTGAACGACGCACAATGTGTTGCACCCAAAGCGGCGCAATATTGGATGCACTTAACAAACCCAAAGGCACGGCAACAACCACGCCCAGCAAAGTACCCCAAATGGCGATATACAAAGTCACCACCATTTCAGAGGCATACATGCGCCAGTGAGTAAAATCAGGTGGGAAGAAATCTTTTAACATCACCCACATATTGTCAGAATCTTGTATAAGCTTAAGCGGCGCCATTTCACTGCCTTGCCATGACACGCCCAAAAGCCCAAGCAAAACTGCAATGGCAATCAAATTCACCCACTTTTTAAATGAATGACTCGGTGGTTCCATAGACATGCCGCTCATTAACCATTACCTTTTGCTTGTTTTTCTTGTTCTAACTTCACTTTAAATGCTTCTAAATCACGAGTTGGTTGCAATTGTGCATTGCTTGACTCTTGGAATTTAGACCATGTTAATTTCTTCAAAACTTCTTTTTCTTCTGGGGTTGAACCATAAGACAACAAGAAAGTTTTCACTTTGTTTTTCAAATCATCCGGCATGTCTTTGCGCCATACCAATGGATCCGATGGAATTTCAGGCGATTCCCAAATCACTTTTACTTTCTCGATCACTTGTGGCTGCTTGCTTGATAGCATTTCCCATGTATTGCTGTTAAATGTGCCCACATCGACTTGCTTATTGGCCACCGCCATCAAATTGCTTTCATGGCTGGCATTTAACGTGCGTTTGAAAATAGCCGTTGGCTCAACATTGTTTTGCGCAAAAACATAATAACCAGGCACCAAATAACCTGATGTTGAGTTCGGGTCACCATTGGCAAATGTTAAGTCAGCTGCTTTTGCTAGCATGTCTTTTTCATTTTTCAAAGGGCTGTCTTTTTGGGTAATCAACAAGCTTTTGTAACCGGTCGTGCCATCTGCATACACCACTTGTGCGAACACTTCACCTTCAGCACGGTCTACCGCTTCCATCGCAGATTTATTGCCATACCAAGCCATATCTACATTACCAAAACGCATACCTTGAATCACACCTGCGTAGTCACTGGCAAAAAATGGCTTCACTTCCATGCCAATGGATTTGCTCATGTCATCCAATAAAGGTTGCCATTCTGTTTTTAAGTTTTGTGATGACTCCGTGCTGATGATGCCAAAATTCAACACTTTTTTTTCAGCAGCACTGTCTGATGCTTGTGCAGTTTCTTTACTGCCAGATGAAGACTCAGAACATGCCATCAAACCGACACAGCTTGCACCAATTAAACCCAACGTTGCCAAACGGCCCCAAGATAATTTCAACATGTCAAAATACCTTTATTTCATTAATTAAGTTGTAGATTCAAAGATGGAACATCGATACCCAATTCTTGTGTATCTAAATCTGTTTCTCCGCCATACAAAGCATCTAAAAATGCAGGTTGAAGGAGTTTCATTTCACCGTAATACTGCACAGTGCCTTGTTTTAAGGCTGCCGTATAATCACAATAACGGCGTGCATAATCCACTTGGTGCAAAGTCACAATCACGGTTTTGCCATCAATTTGGTTAATGTCACGCAAAGCTTGCATCACTGTTTTTGCTGATTCAGGATCCAAAGAAGCAATCGGCTCATCTGCCAAAATAATATCGGCCTCTTGCATCAAAACCTTGGCAATAGCAACACGTTGTTGCTGGCCACCAGACAAAGTCGAAGCACGTTGGTAAGCCAAACTTTCCAGCCCAACGCGAGCCAAGCATGCCAAGGCTTTTTATTTTTCATTGGTGGTGAATAATTTAAAAGCACTGCGCCAAAAAGGCACACGTCCTAAAGAACCGATTAACACATTGTCCAAAACAGACAAGCGATTCACCAAATTGAACTGTTGGAAAATAAAACCAATTTTGGCGCGCTGTTTGCGTGAACACTTGGCCAATACACCATCTTGTTGCAATGTATTGCCCATAATATGAATGCTGCCTGAGTCGGCTTTGGTTAACGCATTAATGTGGCGTAATAAGGTTGACTTACCTGAACCAGAAGGTCCCAATAATGCCGTCATTTGGCCATTAGGAATGTGTAAGTCAATATCAAAAAGAACTTGTTTTTGTTTAAAAAACTTATTCAATGATTGAATGTGAATAGCAGTCATGAGCCAAATGCCTCTTTACTTAACTTAGGAAAACGTTAATGTAACTAAACTTAATGACAGCCCCGTGACAATTTTATTAATGTTTTGTGAAATTAGCTGTAATATAAATTATTTAACTCAACAAAAACAACGAACAAGCATCATTTTCGTATTACATTTATATTTTTAAAGCCCATTTTTGATTCCACTCTTCACAAACGAAAAAAGGCTCTAAGAGCCTTTGTTTGCAAGAAAACAGAACAACAGGTATAATCCCGTCACCATTTTGTTGATTGTTCAATTTATTTTTTATTTTGCTCAGTCAGCGCCTCAGGAGAGGTGGATGAGTGGTTGAAGTCGCACGCCTGGAAAGCGTGTATACGTTTATAGCGTATCGAGGGTTCGAATCCCTTCCTCTCCGCCATAGCACCGTTCAACGGTGTTTTTT